>JAZGDH010000269.1:0-3582 GCA_036477555.1 Acidobacteriota bacterium | reverse complement strand
TGCGCATCCAGTCCGGGATCGCGATCCAAACGAGGCCGAGCGGCAGGCCGGAGGCGAACGACAGCAGCGCCACCGACGCCGTCCGCCACGACCTCATCGCCAGCCAGAGACTCTTCAAGGGGCCGGGCGGAGATGGTGGGACTCCCTGAGGTTTGAGCATGACGCCGGATGATAGAGGCTGCGGGTCGGTTCGTCCATCGCGGGCCAGGCCATGCGGCATGCTGCTCTCCGGGGAGTTTACATTCGCCCCGTCGGGCGGGGGAAACCGGCCGGATCAGAAATGGCCGGGCCGGCCGGGTCAACCGGGCGGCGATTTCAATATGGTGATCGAAAACGGGAAGTCAAGGCGACGGGACCATACTGCGCCGGGACTGTCGGGCGCCGGCCCGGGCGGCTCAGTTCAGATAACCCCAGGTCTGCAGGAGGTCTCCCTCCCGGTACCAGCGCTCGCCGATGTCGGTGCGGTAGAACATGTTCGGAATGATGATGTTCTTGATCCGGTTGTACGCCTCGCGCCGGGCATCCCCCATCGTCGAGCCGGAACCGGTCACGACGAGGGCGTAGCCGGAGCTGCCGGCCAGCCGCCAGTCGCCGTCGACCTGCCGGACGTCGCAGGGGTGGACGCCGATCGGCGTCGGCTTCTTGAAGATGACGGCGGCGTCCTCGGAGAACTTCCGGAACGTATCGAGATCCATGAACGGGAATGGCGGGACCGCCACGACAACGCAGATCTGGAATCCCTTCTTGGCCCTCAGAGTTACCATCTCCCCCTTCGCCAGACCGGTCAGGATCTCGCTCCACTTCGACAGGACCCCCTCGATCTGTAGATTGATCGTCGGATAGCCGAAGCGGCAGGTGAACTCCAGCGGGTAGATGCCGCGGGCGTTGACGATGCAGTTGATGTCGACGTAGCCGGTGTAGCGGCAGGCGGCCAGCTTGTCCTTCATCCTGAGCAGGGTCTGCTGGAAGATCGTGTTGGACTGGTACCAGAACCCGGCCGTCCCCATTTCCCCTGTCTGCGGGCCGATCTCGTCGTTGAACATCCGCTTGTGCTCGAAGTTGACGAAGATCGGCATGACGAAGTCGGTGCCGTTGAAGAACGCTCCGACCGCGATCTCGACGCCCGAGACGAACTTCTGCAGCTGGAAGACCTTCATCTTCGAGGCCCAGCTCTTCTTATAGTGCCGCAGCATCGTCATGACGTCGAGGCCGTCCTCCTCCTGGCCGACGAAGGAGAGAACCTTCTCGTTCTGCGCCCTGCCGCTCGGCTTGATGACGTAGCGCCCCGGATTCTCCTTGATGAAATCGACGGCGACGTCGAACGAGTCGAAGTCCCACTTCGGCAGGGTACTCATCCCGACGCTCTTCATCTGCTCCTGCCCGAAGTCGCGATCCATCTCCAGCTTGTCGGTATAGACCGTTCCGCCGACGATCATCTTTCCCTCGCGGCGCAGCCGGTCGGCGATGGCGCCGAATTCACAGTCGTCGAAGACGATCACGTCGGCCCAGTCCTTGTGGTCCTCCCAGCGCTCCACCTTCTCGACGAAGCCGTCGGCGACGGCGCGGTCGGCCTTGGAGACGATGTGGTAGCGCACGTCGTGCCCCTCCTTGCGCACCTCCCACGCCAGATCCTGTATGAGGGCCCATTTGGAGATGAAGAGGAAGCGTTGCGGTCGCGAGCCGTTGCCGTTGCCCGATTCGCGGATCGCCGGGATCACCCGGGCGCCCTCGCCCGAGGAGTCCTGAGCGGCGGCGCTCTTCATCGCGCCGCCGCGGCGTCCCGACTCCCGCTCGTCTACAGCCATCGTGACGAAGAATGTAGGTTCCACAGGCGTTTACGGCAAGCGATGTGGAGGTTTCGGTCGCTCAGGCGCGCCCGGAGGAACCGGCGCGCGTGGCGAGCACCGCGATGATCGTCGCCACCATCAGCACCGTCAGAAGGGAGAACAGCATCACGTACCCGCCGACGACGATCAGCATGCCGCCCAGGACCGGCCCGAGGAAGAACCCGATGTTGAAGGCGTAGTTGTGGGATCCGGTGGCGAATATTCGATCGTCGCGGTGGACGCCGCGATTGAGAAGCGCCGCCGCCGGCACATAGACGAACACCTCGACCAGGCCGACCAGAAAGAACAGGAACCAGTGAGGCACCGTATCGAAGAGCAGCAGGAACGAGGCGTTGAGCACGGTGGCGAAGACCATCCCGGCGACGATCAGACGGACGTCCCCGATCCGATCGGCGAGATAGCCGGTCAATCGCGGCAGGATGATGCTCGGGATTCCGGCGACGGTGAACAGCAGCCCGATCCCGATTCGCTCGACCCCCGTTCCATGGACCATGAGTGGAAGGAACGCCTCGATGGCACCGTAGTAGAACGCCAGGGTGAAGGTGGCAGCGGCCGAGGCGAGCACCGGCGGTCTCTTCAGCACTCGTACGATGCCGGCGAAGGTCGTCCGGATTCCAGATCGGCCGCTTTCGGGCAGGGCGGCCAGACCGGCAACGAAGGCAACCCCCGAAAGGACCGCATATATAATGAAGGGCGTCTGCACGTTCCCCACCCCCCCCATCGCCGGACCGATCACGAAACCGAGCGACCACGCCCCCGTGATCCAGGAGAGGGAGCGGCCCATCTTCGAATCGGGCGACAGATCCGCCGCCATCGTCAGGGCCCCGACCCAGATCGCGGTTCCGCCGACCCCCTGAAGGGCGCGGGCGAGCACCAGCCACAGATAGGTCGGGGCGAATACGAAGCCGATCGAGGCGAACGTCAGTGCAGCGAGGCCGAACAGGATCGTCGGGCGCCGGCCATGGCGGTTGGCGAGCACCATTACCGGCACCGCGATCACGAGCCCGATGGCGCCGTAAACGCTGACCAGGAAGCCGATACCGACCTCCCCGGCGCCGAAGCGCTGCGCCAGAAACGGGAGGGTCGGAGCCACGATCCCGTAGCCGAGCGCCTCGAGAAACATCGCAAGCGCCAGTGCGATCCCGGACAGCAGACCACCCAGCACCGGGGCGGATTCTTTTGCCTCCACCTCCGCCCGGATCGCCGCGGCGCTCCCCCGGCCTTCGGGCGCAGTGATGTCGTCGATGCGTGGTCCGTCCGTCATGTCTGGTTCCGGGATCGTCTGCGGTTCAGGCGCGGCCCGGCTTGCCGGTCGCCTCGGAGAGGGATTGATCGAGAACGTCGAGAAGCTCGTCGATGTGGCCGTCTTCCACGATGAGGGGCGGGGCGATACGCAGGACGCTCCCCCACATGCCCCCCAGCCCGATCAGGACGCTGCGCCGGCGTGCCGCCTCGACGACCCGTGAGGTCGTTGCGGGGTCCGGCTCCTTGCCGGGGCCGACGAACTCCGCGCCCTGCATCAGGCCGAGGCCGCGCACGTCGCCGATGACCGGGTACTTACGCTGCAGCTCCTCGAGGCCCGCGTGCAGTTTCGCACCCATCACGCGAGCGTTCTCGGCCAGCCTGGACTTCTGAATCACCCGCAGGGTGGCGAGGGCGGCCGCCGAGCTGACCGGATTGCCGCCGAACGTCGAGAACGAGGGCGGCTTCAGCACGGCGGCGATCTTCGATGTGG
>JAZGDH010000268.1:0-4205 GCA_036477555.1 Acidobacteriota bacterium | reverse complement strand
TGCCGAATCAGTATGACTGGACGTTCACGTTCGAGGCGGTGGGCCCGAAGCCGTTCGTCCTTCTTCTTTCTCTGCTCAATCGATCCGGCGGCAAGTACGGGATTTGGGACAAGGGCGACCACGCCCGCCGAAAGCTCGTCGACCTCTCCGCGACCGTGAGCCTGTGCAAGAGGCTCTACCAGGCCGGCGGGGGACTCGAGACCGTGGAGATCCTGTGCCGGGATCGGGCCGGCAAGAAGAAGCGGCGACGACATAAGGTCATCACGGTGCGGACGTCGGACGAGGCGCGGGAGAAGATCCATCTTGACGTGAGACTGTTTCACTTCCTGTTCAAGAGAAAGAAGGTCAATGGCGACCAGCTCTACACGATCATGGGCTGCTCGCGGCAGGACCTGAGGCGATCCCTGAACCGGCTCTCGAAGTGGTCGGGCCAGTTCAAGGAGAAGTACGCCAGAACGATCGGGATCCGGTGCATTGGTTGACGACGGTTATCGGGGTCGCCCGATCTCCGAATCGGCCGGCGCGGTGCTTTGAGCTCAGGCCCCGAGATCCAGACTCCGAAGAAAGCGCGATGAAGCGCGTCCTCTTCGGCGGCTACGCCCCTGTCCACGTCCTGTGTTTTCTCCCGGTTTATCGGCGGCTGGCGTCCGATCCGCGGATCGAGGTCTTCTTTACCGGCGGGTTCTGGCGCGTGCGCGACGACCCGACCTTCGAGCTCGACGGTTTCTACGACCCGTTCCCGGTGGACCCGGACCGCGTCATCCCGATCGAGCAGGCGCGGACGGAGGACTACGACGTCCTCGTCTGTGCCCATCTCTCGGACAGGCTCTTTCCGAGATCCGCTCACCGGAAGGTCCAGATCTATCACGGCGTCTCGTTCAAAAACCTGTCCGTTCGAGAGAAGGCGTTGCGCTATGACTTCCTCTGCCTGCCCGGTCGCTATCACGCCGAGCTCTACCGGCGGGACGGCCTGGTCCGGCCCGACGAATCGACCTGTCTGATCACCGGTTTCCCGAAGACCGATCCGCTCGCAGGCCCCAGCCTCGACCGCGACGCCGTTCTTCGGGAGGCCGGGCTGGATCCGTGCCGTCCCACGATTCTCTTCGCGCCGACCGGCGAGAAGCACAACGCCCTGGAGGCGATGGGCGAGGAGGTCATCCGGGCGATCGCCGGACACGGGTCGTGGAACCTGCTCGTCAAGCCCCACGACCATCCCAAGAACCGCATCGACTGGTTCGAGCGGCTGGCGGCGTTCGAGAAGGGCGCGGTCAGGCTCGTTAGAGATCTGGACGTGATTCCGTATCTTCACGCGGCGGACGTGTTGTTGACGGACGCGTCATCGGTGGCCGTCGAGTACACGCTTCTGGATCGTCCCATCGTCTTCCTCGACGTTCCGAAGCTCTTTGACAGGATCCGCAAGAGAGCACCGGCTCTGGACCTGGATACGTACGGCCGGAAGATCGGCGCCGTCGTGAAGAGCCCGGAGGATCTCGTCGATGCGCTGGCGGACGGCCTTGCCCACCCGCACCGGGAGCAGGAGATTCGGCGACGGATGGCCGCCCATGTTTTCCATGCGCCGGGGAGCGCCGCCCAACGCGTCGCCGAAGTCGTCCGCCATGCCGCTGATCTGGCGCCGGATCTCCCCGACGGCGTGGAGGTGGTGCGGCCCCAAGTCAAGCCCGCCCCGCTGTGCTGAGTCCGAGGCGAAAGGTCGCAGGGATGTGGACTCGCAGGAGAACCCGGAAAGCCATTCGAACGCTCGCGAGGTACGGGCGACCGCACAGGTCCTGGCTCATGATCGGCGGGGCCGCGTCGATCGGGGTCGTCTTCTTTCGGTTGGCGATGCCGTGGCCGCTGCGGGGTGTGGTCGAGGTGGTCTTTCCCAGGGGATCCGGCAACGGAAAGCTCCTTGTGGACTACCTGCCGGCCTGGGGCGATCCCGTCCTGTGGCTGGGGGCGTTCTACCTGCTCTTTGCTCTTGGATCCGGCATCTTCGAGCTGTTTCAGCGCACCAACATCATGAGGTTCGCCGCCCATACGGTCCACGACCTGCGCGCGGACGCCGTGCGGAGCGTGAACCGCCAGCCGATCGGTGAGCGCCGGGACACCGGCGACCTCATCGCGAGGATCATCGGGGATACCGCCCGGATCAAGGCCGGCATGGCGGGAATCCTGGTTCACGTCCTCCAGAACGGATTGATCTTCGTCGGGGTATGCGCGGTGATGCTGTACATCTCTCCCCGGCTCGGCTTCATTTTCCTGGTGGCCGGGCTCGCGGCGCTTTTGATCGGCCTGCGGGCTTCCGGACCGGTGGCCGACATCGTCCGCCGGCAGCGCCACAAGGAAGGGCGATACGCGTCCGCCATTGGGGAGGGGCTGGACGGAGGCGGTACGCATCTCGATCTCGACCGGATCAACGCGTCCAGCGCGAGGAAGGAGGTCGGGACGACCCGGCTGATCGCCCTCTCCTCGCTGGTTGTGCACGCGGTGCTGGCCGCCGCGGTTGCGGTGGCGTTGTGGGTCGGAGCCCGCGAGGTGCGATCCGGCACCATCGAACCGGGGGAGCTCTTCCTGTTCATCGCCTACGCCTTGACCGTGCACCGGCGGATGGTTCAGGTCGGCCGCCAGATGGCCCGCAGCGGCAAGGTGTTCGCCTGCGTTGAACGGCTCGAGGTGCTGCTTGGCGACGAGACCGAACCGGATTCGGGCTCAGCGGCACCGGCTCCCGTCCCGCTCACCTCCGGCCTGTGCCTCGATGAGGTCAGGCTCTCGGTCGGCCATGGGCCGGACCGGAAGGTGCGACTGCGGGCAACGGACCTGACCCTCGAGCCGGGAGCGCGAGTGGCGGTCATCGGGCACGTCGGCTGCGGGAAGTCGAGCCTGCTTCGGCTGCTCTCGGGCGTCGAGGCGCCCAACAAGGGCCGCATCCTCTGGGACGGAGAGGACCTCTCGAACGATGGCACGCTGCGGTCCAGGGTCGACTACCTGCCTCAGAATCCGGTCTTCGGTCCCGCGCCGATCTGGCGGATCGTCGGGCTGGGTGGACCCGAGACGCCGCTGCCCGAGCAGCTCGAGACGCTCCGTCGCACCGGCGCCTGGACCGTCATCCGTAACTTCCCCCGAAGGCTCGAGGAGAAGGTGAGCTCGCAGCTCCTTTCGCCGACCGAGTGCCGCGTTCTGGGCCTCGCGGGCATGCTCCTGGCCCCGGCGACATCGGTCTGGATTCTGGACAGTCCGTTGGACGGGCGCGGGCGCCCCCAGGCCCGGCGGCAGTTGGACGAGATCCTGGAGCGGGCGGGCGGGCGAACGCTGGTGATTGCCCTGTCACAGTCGATCGACCTCCATCGCTTCGACCGGGTCGTATCGCTGCGACGGGGGCGGATCCGCTTCGACGGGACGCCAACGCAGTGGAACGAGCGCGACCGAGCCGCGGACGCGCCGCCGCCCTCGGCGGCGACGACACGAGACGGGGGACGACCAAGATGCAAGCTCTGATCCTTGCCGCGGGTCGCGGAAGCCGCCTGGGTAGCAAGAGCTCCGACGTGCCCAAGTGTCTGCTGGAAGTCGGCCGGCGGCCGATCATCGAGCATCAGCTGAAGACGCTGGCCGATGCGGGTGTGGGCCCGGTGGCGATGGTGCTCGGCTATTGCGCCGACGAGATCAAGGACGTCGTCGGCATCCGCGCCGAGTACATCCTCAATCCGCGCTGGAGCTCCACGAACAGCCTGTACTCGTTCTGGTTGGCCCGGGAGTGGGTGTCGGGATCGCTCATCATTCTCAATTGCGACACGCTGTTCCATCCGGGGATTCTCGATCGGCTCCTCGCGATCAAGGGAGACGCGATCGCGTATGACTCCGGCTCGGGAGACGGACGTGAGCACATGAAGGTCAACGTGGTGAACGGTCTTCTCCGCTCGATGAGCAAGGAGCTCCCGCCGCAAGAGGTGAGCGGCGAGAACCTGGGGATTCTCTCGTTCACCGCCGAGACGATGGAGGCGTTGTTCCGGAAGGCCGAGGGCGTCATTTCCGATGGCGGGGAGAAGCGCTGGCTCGGCTCGGCCGTCGCGGAACTCATCCGGGAGCGCGAAACCCGTGCCGTCGATGTAGCCGGCCTCCCCTGGGGTGAGATCGACTTTCCCTACGATCTGGATCGCGTTCGCAAGGAAGTCTGGCCGGCGATTCGGCGTGCTTCGAGGACCCGGAGC
>JAZGDH010000267.1:0-2988 GCA_036477555.1 Acidobacteriota bacterium | reverse complement strand
AGACGAGGAACCCGCAACCGTGGACCAGCTCACGATTGCCATACAACTCGCGGAGGATTACGGGAACGGGACGCCCGAGCGTCCTCTCGACCTCGGCCCAGCGCGGGTACTCCAGCCGCCGCCGGCTGTCCTCCCGCTCGTGTTCGATCTCCGCCAGGGAAATCTCGCGTTTTTCGACCAGGCGATCCCGCAGATACAGAAACAGCATCGCAAGACCGGCCAGGATCGCCAGGTACAGGAGACCGACGACGAACGTCATGGCGTTACCACCATTTGTGACCGTGCTGACGAGTCGCGAGTCTCGACGGTCCGCTCAAAAGCAGGACGCAGGCCGCCAGGCAGCAGCCGAGAGCGGCGAGGGAGCGGCTCAGTCCGCGGTGGTCGGATCGATGATCGTTTCCACGCGGGAGATTCGGTTCGCGGGGAATCCACCCTTCTCGGCATGCCTGCGTATGATCTCCTCGTCGGGAGCCATGTAGATGCAGTAGATTTTGTCGCCCGTGACGTAGCTTTGCACCCACTGGATTTCCGGCCCCAGATCGCGCAGGACCTCACAGGACTTCTTCGAAATGGCGCGCAGATCGCCCGGCGGAAGCTTTCCGGCGCCCGGCAGGTCCCGCTCGATCACGTACTTCGGCATGGTCATCCTCCTTTGACTCTTACGAACCTCCGGCTGTCCGGCGTGATTCTCTATCATAGATGAATTCCGCCGCGCTGTGCGCCTCCCGGCGGTCGCCGGTCGATCAGTGCACCGCCTCGCCGGGGCGTAGCTGCGCGATCGTCGCTCCCCAGCCTCCGCCATCCTCTCCCGCCGGCGCGAAGGAAACGACGTCGGGGTGACTCTCGAGGATCGCGTGCACCGTCTGCCGCAGCACCCCGGTGCCCTTCCCGTGAATGATGCGCACCTGCAGGATGCCGCGCATGCGGCACTCCTTCAGGTATTCGGTCAGCAGGTCTTTCACCTCGGACGGACGGAAGTTGTGCAGGTCGAGAGTGCCGTCGATCGGGATCCGGTGCATCACTAACGGGCGGCAGCCTCGTCGACAATCGCGAGGCATTCGATCTCGACGCGCGCGCCGAGCGCCAGACCGCTCGCGCCCAGAGCGCTGCGTGCCGGCGGATTCTCCGGAAAGAAGGTGCGATAGACATCGTTCATCGCCGACCACTCCGCGATATCGGCCAGGAATACCGTGCACTTCGCGACCCGATCGAGGGACGATCCGTTCCGCTCCAGGACGTCCTGGATGTTTTCGAGCACCTGCTTCGTCTCTCCTGCGATCCCACCCGGCGCCAGGATCGACGATCCGGGGCGAATGCCGACCTGCCCGGAGAGATAGAGCGTGTGCCCGACCCGCACCACCTCCGAGAACGGAAAATCGAGCGCATCCATTTCAGGGGAGTTCAGAAACTGCATCGAAGGCGCCCCGGCCCCCGGCGACCTTGGGGGCGCCGCGCAGGAGAGAACGAGCGGTAGCAGGATCATGGTGGCACACCTCGAAAACTGAGACACCTTCATGGGGCGTTCCTCCCGGGTCGTGGCGGTCTCTGAGCGGTCCGCCTCATCACAGCCTGTACTACCCGCACGCGATCCTCCTCCAGGTTGCGAAGCACGTTCGCGAACCGGGTCGCGGCATCGTCTCCCATCAGTAGATGCAGCCCGACCGGCATCCATCCCTCTTCGCGCACGCGCTTCTGGACCGACCGTAAGAACGAGATCGACACCTTGGTCTTATCCTCCCAGCGGACGACCTCGAAACCGCACCTCGACAGCAGCGCGCGCAGTTCACCCACGCGGATCAGGTGATTGATCGAGGCCTCCGTCGCCCACGGCACCGGAAGGTGGATGCCCCCGCCGTCTCGATCGCCATCCTCGGTTCCAGATCCGGACGCTCCTCCGGACCCGGCAAGAATGTCGTGAAACGCGAGCTGGCCGCCGGGCTTCAGAACCCGGCGCAGCTCGCCGTAGAACCCGGCCTTGTCCGCGATGTTCATCTGCACATGCTCCGTCCAGACGATATCGAACCGATCATCCTCGAATGGCAGCGCCAGGGCACTCCCCTGTCGGAAGACCGTCCGATCTGCAAGCCCGACCCTGGCCGACAGCATCTCGGCGACTCGGCAGTACTCCTCAGTCAGATCCACGCCTACGACGCTGCAACCCGTGCTTCCCGCGAGATACCGGCTCGTCCCCCCCAGCCCGCAGCCGACATCGAGCAGCGCGTGGTCGGGCCGGATCCGGACCCATTGCGCCAGCTCTTCCGTCGCCGCACGGCCCCGGATGTGAAACTCATCGACGGGCGCGAGGTCATCGGGGGTCAGCTTCCGCAGATCCTTGCCGGCCCTCTCGAGCGCGGCGAGGATGCGAGCCCCGAGATTCGGGACCGTGTAGTGCCCGGAAACTTCGAGATGAGCGCTCTTCATTTCGATCGCTGCGCGATGCGCGGCCCGTTCAAGTCGGATACTTCATCTTAAGCCAGATCACCAGTGTCCACAACACCGCCTGGCCGGCCGCGGTCAACGCGAAGCCGAATCGATTCAGGACGTACTCGGGCGCGGACAACTTATTTTTGCCGAGCCAGAACCACTTTACGTCGCGAGTCCGTCTGAAATAGAGGACATTCGAGGTGATGAGAAACACGAGGCCGACCACGGATGGGACGAGCCCCATCGCGAAGAACAGAAAGAACACTGAGTTCCTCACCGATTCATCCGATCCCTGGAGCGCTCAAGCCGACCCCGGATCGATGCCGTTCGCGGGCGCGGTCGACGCACCAGTCAAGATTTCAGCATGGTCAGGATCATCTTGAACCGGCTGATCGCCTTCACCGCGTGGGGGCGATTCGCCGGCAGGACGATCATCTCGCCTCGCTTCACCAGGCGTGCCTGACCGTCAATCGTGACCTCCGCTTCGCCGTCCACCAGGTAAATGAGCGCCTCATGCGGTGTGGTGTGTTCGCTCAGACCCTGGGACCGGTCGAAGGCAAAGAC
>JAZGDH010000266.1:0-3216 GCA_036477555.1 Acidobacteriota bacterium | reverse complement strand
TCGACGCCCTCTATCCGGGCCTGCGCTTCCGCATCGTCGACGAGCAGGATCAGATCCGATCGCACATTCGGTTCTTCGTCGCGGGCAAGCTCGCCACCGGCCTCGCCCACCCGATCGGACCGGATGATGAGGTCCAGATCGTCTGTGCGCTGAGCGGTGGTTAGAATCTAAGCGGAGAGGACGCCCGTCAGGGCGGACAGATTCGCGGGCGCAGCAGAAGCCCGGTGAGAGATGCGGGCTAGATCTTCCCCGCCAGGACGTCCTGCAGCGTCGCCTCGTCGATGTTCGATCCCGACAGAATGATCCCGACCTTTTTCCCGGCGAGCGTATCGCGCAGGCGCACGAGGCCGGCCAGGCCGGCGGCGCCGGCCCCTTCGGCCAGGTTATGCGTCGTGCGCAGGAGCATTCGGATCCCTTCCGCGATCTGAGCTTCGGTCACGGTCACGAACCCCGCCAGCCCCTCCCGCAGGGGCTCGAAGGTCGATTCGTAGACCCCCCGCGTCGCGAGGCCGTCGGCGAACGTGTCGGCGCTCGATTTCGATATCGGCCGGCCGGCGTGCCACGAATCGTGAATGGCGGAGGCCCTCTCCGCCTGCACGCCGTAGACCGCGAGCCCGGGGCGCAGCCGGCGCGCCGCGGTGAGCGCCCCGAGCGCCTGGGAGCCACCTCCCACCGCCACGACGAGGGCGTCGAGATCGGGCGCCGACTCCAGGATCTCCACCGATAATGTCGCCGCGCCGGCGAGGATTCTCGGATTGTCGGTAGCGTGCACCATCAGGAGACCGCGCTCCCGGACCAGCCGGCCGGCAACGGCGACCGACTCGTCGTAGTCGCGCCCCTCTTCGACGACCACGGCTCCGAGACCCCGCATCGCCTCGTTTTTCCCCGGGCTATTCCCGACCGGAACGCAGATCGTGATCTTCACCCCCAGCTTGCGGCCGGCCCAGGCGAGCCCCTGGCCGTGGTTGCCGCGGCTGGCCGCAACCGCGCCGCGGCGCCGCTCCTCGTCAGACAGCATGGTCATCACCGAGAGGCCGCCGCGGACCTTGAAGGCGTTCGTGGGGTTGTGGTTTTCGTGCTTGACGCCGACCGTGATCCCCCCGCCGACCGCCTCATCCAGAGGCGCGTAGTGGCGGAAGGGGGTGGGGGTCAGGAACCTCCCGATGCGCTCCCGGGCGGCCTGCACGTCCTGAAAGGTGATCGGCCAGCGGCTCATGTCACCAGTTTAACGTACCCGCTGCCGGGCCGGCCGCCTGCCCGGACAGATGGTCGGAACCGTAGGCCCCACCTCCGCGTATGATCCGTGTGCTCATTTCAGAGGAGGAGCCATGCGCCGATCCCCCGTCGTCCTGTCCGTGATCTTCGTCGCACTTCTGCTCGTCGGCCCCCTGTCGGCCGCCGAGACCACCCGGACCATCCGTGTCGAGTTGCCCGAGAACGCATCCGAACTGTTCGGGATCGAGAACCTGGCTGGTTCGATGGTCGTCCGGCCGGGGAGCGGATCCCGAGTCGTAGCGGTCGCCACGGTCCACGCCGAGAGTGCCGAGCTCGCCGAGACGATCCGGATCGAGCAGGTCGACGGCGAGAATGGCCGGCCGGCGCTGCGCGTCATCTATCCCCTGGATGAGCATCGCACCATCCGTTATCCGGGTGGTTCGGCAGACACCGGCAGGAGTGGCGGATTTCTGGCCCGGTTCTTCGGCGGCAACAGCCAGACACGCACGCGGTATGCCGGCCGGAAGGTGACCGTCTCGAGCGATAAAGGAGTCCTGCTGTACGCCGACATCGAGATCGAGATCCCGGCGCGTCCGGTCGATGCTTACTTCAGCAACGCGGCCGGTCCGATGCACGCCTCGGAGGTGGAAGGAAGGCTCGAATTCAGCACCGGTGCGGGGGACGTGCATCTGGAGAAAGTACACGGCGAGATGACGGTCGACACCGGATCGGGTGACGTCAAGGTGGACGAGGGGAATGGCAGTATCTCCGTCGACACCGGATCGGGTGACGTGACGATCTCGAGCTCCGAGGGTCGGATCAGCTGCGACACCGGCAGTGGTAGCTGCACGGTTCGCGAGTTCCGTGGCGAGTCGCTCTCCGCCGACACCGGGTCGGGTAACATCACCGTTCGATCCGCGGTCGTCGACCGTGTCTCGGTCGACACCGGCTCCGGCGACATCAAGCTCGTTGACTGCGACATCGAGCAACTCGATGCCGACACCGGGTCGGGCGACATTGATCTCGCGGCGCGCGGCGATCGCCTCAGCCGCATCATCGCCGACACCGGCAGCGGCGACGTCTCCCTGCGCCTCGGCCCGGACGCCTCGTTCGAGGTGAGAGCCAGCCAGGGGAGCGGCGATCTGATCAACCGGTACAAGGATGCCCGGGCGATCGTCGACGGCCGGGAAGTGATCGGCTACAGTCGCGGCGACGGCCGCATCCGCATCACCGTCGATACCGGCAGCGGCGACGTCCTGATCGAACCGGGGCCGGCCGCCTCGTAAACACCCCCTCCGGCCCGATGACCGTGCGGCGCACACGCTCCCTCAAGTAGAATGGCGCCCTCCCGGAGATCGGCCGGAACATGTCTCGCGTCAGCCGCAGATCGTTTCTCCACACCGCCGCCCTGGCCGGCGCCGCCGCTACACTACCGGCCTGTCGCGGGCTCCTTCCCCCTGCCCCGCACGATGCGGTCGTCATCGGCGCCGGCATCGCCGGCCTCACTGCGGCCAGGGACCTCGTCCGCGCGGGGCTCGACGTCGTCATCGTCGAAGCGCGAAACCGTACCGGAGGGCGCGTGCAGACGCTGCACGAGCCGGCCGAGCACGGCCTCGAAATCGGCGCGCAGATGATCCACGGCTCTCGCGCTTCGACCTGGGAACTGATCCACGAGTTCGGCATCGCGACACGATCGATCGGCAACTGGAGCCGCTGGATCCTCCAGGCGGACGGGACTTTTCAGCAGCCCGGGGTCGGCCTCGAGGAGGCGACCTACGCGCGGCTCACCGAGGCGTTCCACGCCCATCGCGGCGAGGACATCCCGTACGGCGCATTCCTCGACCGCATCGATCTGACCGAGGCCGAGCGTGTCATTGCGAACGAGAGCGCCCTAGGATTCTCGGCTGAGCCGGATGAGATCGGCCTGCGATCCGCGATGGAGGACAACGCCGCCTGGGAAATTTATATAGATGATAACTTCCACGTGATCGGTGGCTACGA
>JAZGDH010000265.1:0-2347 GCA_036477555.1 Acidobacteriota bacterium | reverse complement strand
CAGGGTAGGTCGTAAGACGCAGGAGACCGGGCGGTGCCAGGTGCCACCCCGGCTCGACCAGGCGGGCCGCCGGGAACCCGAGGGGGGCATCGAGAACGATGCTCCCCTCGTCGGGCCCCGTCCGGCGAATCCCGGACGCCAGCCAGGCCGCAAAAAGAAGCAAAACCACCCCGATCGGAATTCTTCGCCGTCGGAGTGTCTCCCGAGTCATTTGAGGTGTGCCGTGCCTGGCAGGCTCAGGTCCCCTCGGTCCAGCTGGAGAGGTATTCCGTTTGTTCCTTCGTCAACGCATCGATTTTGACACCCATCGATTCGAGCTTCAAGCGCGCGATCTCCTGATCGATATCGACCGGCACCGGATAGACCTTGTTCTCGAGGGTCGACCCTGTTCGCGCGAGGTGTTCGCATGCGAGCGCCTGGTTGGCGAATGACATGTCCATCACGGCGGCCGGGTGCCCCTCGGCGGCGGTGAGGTTGATCAGGCGACCCTCCCCCAGCAGGTGGATGCGGCGCCCATCCTTCATCGTGTGCTGCTGGACGTACTCGCGCAACGTCTCCACCTTGCCTCCCGCCAGATCCTTCAGCGCGGGAATGTCGATCTCGACGTTGAAGTGGCCCGAGTTGGCGATCACCGCGCCATCTTTCATCTTTTCGAAATGCTCGCGACGCAGGACATGCTTGTTCCCCGTCAGCGTGATGAAAATGTCTCCGACACGCGCGGCCTCATCCATCGTCGCAACCTGGTAACCGTCGAGGACCGCCTCGAGCGCCTTCACCGGCTCGATCTCGGTCACCATCACGTGCCCGCCGAGACCTCTCGCCCTCATCGCGACACCGCGGCCGCACCAGCCATAACCGATGATCACCACCTTCAGCCCTGCGATCAGAAGATTGGTGGCGCGGATAATTCCGTCGAGGGTGCTCTGCCCCGTCCCGTACCGGTTATCGAAGAAGTGCTTTGTCTTGGCGTCGTTGACGGCGATGATCGGATAGGAGAGAACGCCCTCATGCGCCATGCTGGTGAGACGGACCACGCCGGTCGTCGTCTCCTCGGTGCCGCCGATAATGCCCGGCAGGAGATCTTTTTTCTTCGAGTGCAGAACCGAAACCAGATCGGCGCCGTCGTCCATCGTGATCTGCGGTTTATGTTCGAGGGACAAAATGATATGGCGGTAGTAGGTGTCGTCGTCCTCCCCCTTGATGGAGAAGACCGAGATGCCGTCATGCTCGACCAGGGACGCCGCCGAATCGTCCTGTGTCGACAGCGGATTACTGGCGCAGAGGCGCAGGTCGGCGCCCCCTGCAGCCAGCGTCCTGGCCAGATTTGCAGTCTCGCTGGTGACATGCAGGCAGGCGGCGAGCTTCAAGCCCTTGAGAGGCTTCTCTCTCGTGAACCGCTCGCGAATGGCGCTGAGGACCGGCATCTGGGTATCCGCCCAATCGATCCGTGCCTTCCCTTTCCCTGCCAGTTCCAGATCCTTCACATCATGGGGTACTCGCGCCACCTTCTCCCTCCTCTTCCGTTTCTTAGGATTCCCCGGGCGACCGCCCGTCACAATTTCGCTGCCCTGCGGAGCGCTTCGGCACGATCGGTCTTCTCCCAGGTAAACCCGGCCTCGGGGCGACCGAAATGTCCGAACGCCGCAGTGCGCAGGTAGATCGGACGTTTCAGATCCAATTCCTTGATAATTTCCAACGGCTTCAGACCGAAATGATCACGTATCAATTGAACGATTTTATCTTCGGGAAGGCGACCAGTCCCTTCCGTCTGGACCATGATCGAAACCGGATCGGCGACGCCGATGGCGTAGGCGAGCTGCACCTCGAGCCGCTCGGCGATCCCGGCCGCCACGAGATTCTTGGCGATGTAGCGGCTCATGTAGGCGGCCGAACGATCCACCTTGGTCGGATCCTTGCCTGAGAAAGCGCCACCACCGTGATGCGCCGCCCCGCCGTAAGTGTCAACGATGATCTTCCGTCCCGTCAGGCCGGTGTCTCCCTGCGGCCCACCGGTGACGAACCGGCCCGTGGGATTGATATGGAACCGGGTCCGCTTGTCGCGCAGACTTTCCTTGATGACCGGCCGTATCACCTTCGACTCGATATCTCCCCGCAGCTGCTCGGTCGTGACCTCGTCGGCGTGCTGCGTCGATACCACCACCGCGTCGATCCGCACGGGGCGAAGATCGTCGTATTCGACCGTCACCTGGGCCTTGCCATCGGGCCTCAGGTACTCGAGCTGGCCGGCACGCCGCACTTCGGAGAGCTTCTGCACCAGACGATGCGAGAGCTGCGCCGACAGCGGCATCAATTCGTCAGTCTCCCGGCAGGCGTAGCCGAACATCAT
>JAZGDH010000264.1:0-4088 GCA_036477555.1 Acidobacteriota bacterium | reverse complement strand
CGAGGAACTGCGCGAGTGGTTCGGCCGCCTGCAGCGGGTCCTGGGGCGCGAGGAGGTGGCGCTGGTCGCCGAGCTGAAGATCGATGGAGTCTCGGTCTCGTTAATCTACGAGCGGGGTCGGCTCGCCCGCGCCGTGTCACGTGGCGACGGCATGATCGGTGAGGAGGTGACAGCGAGCATTCGCACGATCCGTTCCATACCGCTGCGACTGCTGGAGGAGATCCCCTTTCTCGAGGCGCGCGGCGAGGTGTACTACCCGCTGGCCGCGTTTTCGGAAATGAACCGCCGGCGGGAGGAAACGGGGGAAGCCGTCTTCGCCAATCCGAGAAATGCGGCAGCCGGGACGATCCGGCTCCTCGATCCGCAGCAGGCATCGACCAGGCCGCTCGACTTCTACGCCTGGGCCCTGTCCCGCGTCGAGGGGGCCGGGGCGCCGACGAGTCACTCCGAAGCGATCGGCCGGATGGCCGCTCTGGGGCTGAGAACGAACCCGACGGCGCGGCCCTGCCGGGATCTGGAAGAGGTCGAGGCGTTCTACCGGGAGTGGCTCGAGCGGCGCGACGATCTTGATTACGAGGTCGACGGATGCGTGATCAAGGTCGATCCGCTGGCGCTGCAGGATGAGGCGGGCACGACGGCCCGTGTGCCACGCTGGGCCTGCGCCTATAAATTCCCGGCCCGACAGGCTACGACGACGGTCAACGACATCGTCGTACAGGTCGGACGCACCGGTGCGTTGACGCCGGTGGCGATGCTCGAGCCGGTGCTGCTGGCCGGCTCGACGATATCCCGGTGCACCCTGCATAACGAGGAGGAGGTCCGCCGTAAGGACGTGCGGGTCGGCGATCGCGTCTTGATCGAAAAGGGGGGCGACGTCATCCCGAAGATCATCAAGGTGATCGAAGAGGCGCGCCCGTCGGCGACGCAGCCCTTCGTCATGCCGGAACGCTGTCCCGTCTGCGGGTCGGAGGTGGTGCGGCCCGAGGGTGAGGCGATCCGGCGCTGCGTCAACGTCTCGTGCGCAGCCCGGCTGAAGGAGTCGATCCGCCACTTCTCTGGTCGCGCCGCAATGGACATCGAGGGACTCGGGGAAGCGCTTATCGATCAGCTGATCGCGCGGGAGCTGATGCGGGATATCTCCGACCTGTACGGGCTGCGCGCCGAGGTGCTCGCCGGCCTCGAGCGGATGGGGAAAAAATCGGCCGAGAATCTCATGAAGCAGATCGCGCGCAGCCGCGCGGTGCCGCTCGAGCGCGTCATCTTCGCGCTCGGTATCCGTTTCGTGGGGGAGCGGACGGCACAGCTGCTGTCCGAGGCGTTCCCATCGATGGAGCAGCTCGCATCCGCCTCACCCGAAGAGCTGATCGGTGTGCACGAGGTGGGCGAGAGAGTGGCTGGGGCGATCCGTGAGTTCTTCGACCGGCCCGAGAACCGGCGCCTGATCGAGCAACTGGGCGCTGCCGGCGTCACGATGCGGTCTGCGTCTCCCGCGCGGCAGCGGGAAGGGCCGTTCACCGGTATGACGATCGTCGTCACCGGGACGATTGAGGGGTACACGCGCGACGCGATCAGGGATATCTTGAAAGTGCAGGGAGCACGCGTCGCAGATTCGGTGTCGAAGAAGACCGGCGCCGTCATCCATGGCGTGAATCCCGGTTCGAAGCTGGAGAAGGCCGAATCGCTCGGGATCAGGACAATCGATGCCGCAGAGTTCAGGAGCCTGGTCGACGCCCGAGAGGCGGATGATTCGGGTGCGTGATGGAGCCCGGGGGGGCGCACGCCATGCCTGAGGTGAAAGGGCAGATCCTCGTCATCGACGACGACGAGGGGAACCGCAAGAGCACCGAACTTGCACTGCGCAAGGACGGCTACGCGGTCTCGTCGTTCGCCACCGGCGAGGAGGGGCTCGAGCACCTGCGCCAGGTGGGCGCCGATCTGCTGGTCACCGACCTCCGTATGCCGACGATGGATGGCCTGGAGGTGCTGAAACGGGCCAAGACGGTCGATCCGGGGATCGCGGTGCTGATGATCACCGGTTTCGGCTCGGTCGAGTCGGCGGTCGACGCAATGAAACAGGGGGCCGACGACTATCTCCAGAAGCCGGTGAACCTCGTCGAGCTGAGGAAGCGCGTCGCAGCCGGTGTCGAGAAGCGGCGGCTCTCGCAGGAGGTCGTGCGCCTGAAGGCGCGGCTTCAGGAGAAGTTCAGCTTCGGGCAGATCATCGGCTCGTCGGAGGGGATGCAGCAAGTGCTCCACAATCTGTCGCTCGTTGCGCCGACCCGGAGCACCGTCCTGATCACAGGGGAGAGCGGAACGGGGAAGGAGCTGATCGCGAACGCACTGCACCAGAACTCCCCCCGAGCCGAGGAGCGCTTCCTGCCGATCAACTGCGCCGCCATCCCGGCCGACATTCTGGAGAGCGAGCTGTTCGGGCACGAGCGCGGCGCCTTCACCGGCGCCGTGCAGCGCAAGGCTGGAAAGTTCGAGCTCGCCGACCGGGGGACACTTTTCCTCGACGAGATCGGCGAGTTGTCGATTGGACTTCAGGCGAAGCTGCTGCGCTTCCTCGAGGATCGCTCTTTCATGCGCGTGGGGGGGACCGAGACGATCCGGGTCGACGTCCGGATTATCGCCGCCTCCAACGCCGATCTCGAGGAGAGGGTCGCGGCCGGCAGCTTCAGGAGCGATCTGTACTACCGGTTGAAGGTGGTGACGATCCAGATCCCGCCGATCAGGGAACGCGTCGAGGACATTCCACTTCTGGTCCACCGCTTCCTGGAGATGTTCAAGGAGGAGAACGGCCGCCCGGAGCTGTCGCTCGACCCGGAGGCGCTCGAGGTGATGCTGCGCTGTCGCTGGGATGGCAACGTGCGGGAGATCCGGAACCTGATCGAAAGCCTGGTGGTGCTGGCGCCGCCGGAGAGGATGTCGATCCGGCTCGAAGATCTGCCGGACAATTATCGATCCCCGTCGCCCAGGAGGCTCGCCGATGCGGCGTCGGCCGGCCCGGCGCGGACCATGGATGAGATCGAGAAGGAGGCGATCCTCCGCACGCTGGAAGAGACCGGGGGGAACCGGACCCGCGCCGCAGAGATCCTGGGGATCGGCCTGAGGACCCTGCAGCGCAAGCTGCGTGAGTATGGTCCGGTCGGTGGAAACGAGGGGTGATTCCGGCGTCAATATGACGCGCGGCAGGCGCCAGTGAGGCCGGGGGCTCGATCCTGCCGTCCCTGCGCTTCGTCCGGCGGGCGCTGCCCGGCCCGCCTCTCCCCTCCCGTCGCGCGACCCCAAGCGTTGACCGCTCAACACCTTGTGTTCAGGCCCGACGGCCCCCGTCCAGCCACAATTCGGGGCCGGGGTTGCCCGGGTTCCGTGGCACGCCTCTTGCTCTATCGGTCTTGAATATACCGGGAACAGGCGGGGAGAGTGAATCGGTGAGTGTTTCCAGTGGGTGAGTCCAGAACGATCGTGGTGGTCGATGACGACCCGGCGGTGTTGCAGGCCTACGGCCGCCTGCTCGGACGGAGCGGGCACGCGGTCGAGCTGTGTGGCGACATCGCGGCGATCGTCCTCGACCCGGGGCCGCTCGCCCGCGCCGACCTTCTGATCCTCGATCAGAGGATGCCCGGGATCACCGGCCTCGACCTTCTCGGCCGCATGCGCCGCATGCTGCCGGCCGGTTCTCCCGGACCTCGTGTAATTCTGATCAGCGCCTACCTGGACGAATCGATCCGCCGCCAGGCGGTGAGCCTCGGAGTGGCGGAGATCATCGAAAAGCCGGTGGACGCCGGTCATCTCATGGAGTGCGTGCGCGCCGCTCTCGATGCGGAAGTGGCGGGTAGCGCGGCCTGATCGCCTCGGCCACCGTCCTTGACGACGGATCGGAGCGGGGCCTATACTGATTTTATTGGGGACGGGGTGGGCAACAAGGAGCGACCTCACATGAGGAAGAACGGTCAACTCGTTACGCTTGTTCTGATCGCCGCCGCTTCCGTCCTATTCGGAATGGGCCTGGCGGGCGGTCTCAACCTGACGCTTCCCGGACAGGCGGCGATCGCCGACACGACCGACGATCGGCCGCTGCATGC
>JAZGDH010000263.1:0-7967 GCA_036477555.1 Acidobacteriota bacterium | reverse complement strand
TTGCAGGATCCCGATCCGGAGGTGCAGCTCGATGCCAAAGAGACGATCGCCAGGATCAAGGCTGAAGGGGACTATAAGGTCTTCGCGCGCGGGCTCGACAGCCCCGCCCCTTTAGACAAGATTCAATCGATCCTGAATCTGGCGGAGATGCCGCAGGAAGGCGCGAGCCGGACGCTGCGTGAACTCCTCGCCCGGGACCGGCGTCTCATGCTCGCATTCAACCCGATCAGGTTGAAGCCGACGAGCGAGGAACATGACAGTCGCATCATGGTGGCCCACCTGATCCGGATCCGCGGCGGGGATGCCAAAGCACTCCCTGTTCTCATTGAGGGTCTCGATCCGTCACAGGATCGAGATGTCGTGGCGGGCACCTGCTTCGCCATCGGCGCTCTTGCCGATCCGGATGGCATTCCGTTCCTCGCCGGCGCCGCGCGCAGTCCCGAGATCGTCGTAGCGCGCGCCGCCGTACAGGCGCTGGGGCAGTTCGAGCTGGAGGCGATTGTCGGGGCGCTCGAGGAGGCCCTCTCCCATCCGTCGGAGGAAGTGCGCGGTGACGTCCTGTCGTCTCTCCAACCGTCAGGGGACCAGGCAGGACTCGATCTGATCCGCAAGGTGGCCGGCAGCGATCCGGATGAGACCCTCAGGGTGAGGGCGATCGAACGCCTTTCGGCTGCCTCCGATCCGGCCATCACCGGGTTCCTGATCGATCTGCTGAACGACGAATCCGCGTATATCCGGCAGTCGGTCGCGCGCTATCTGGCGCGCCGGACCGGTCAGGATTTCGGCGAGGATCACTCCCGCTGGTCAAGCTGGTCGTCCGAGCACCCGACCGACGACCCCGCTCGCTGAGATGACTCTCTCCTTTCACGAAGAGATGGTGCGTCTGCTCAAGGAGGGCCTCCGTGCCGTCGTGGCGACCCTCGTGCGGAGCCGCGGGTCGACCCCCCGCCGGTTCGGGGCCAAGATGATCGTGACCGAATCGGCCGAGACGTTTTTTACCATCGGGGGCGGAGCATTCGAGGCGCTGGTGATCCAGGATGCGCTGGATGTCCTCCGTACGGGCCGCGGCCTCGTGAAGGAATACCGGTTTACCGAACAGGGGGAGAGCGCGACCGGTATGGTCTGCGGCGGATCGGCACGGGTGCTGTTCGAACTCGTCGCTCCGCCGCCTGCCCTGTTTGTCTTCGGCGCCGGACACGTCGGCCGCGAACTCGTATCAATCGGCGTCAGGCTCGGGTTCGACGTCACCGTCGTCGATGACCGTCCCCGTTACCTCACCTCCACCTGGCTTACCGCCGGGGCCCGTCCGCTCCGCGTCCCGCACGATTTTGCGGACGCGCTGCCGGAGCTGCCGGGAGGCGCCTTTGTCGCGGTCCTCACGCGGTGTCATCGGACCGATCTGGAGGTCATTCGACACGTGTGCGCGGATCGGCGCGCCGTTTATGTCGGCGTGATCGGCAGCCGACGGAAGATCGCGACCCTGAAGGCGCGGGCCACGGCGCTCGGTACACCGCGCGATGTCCTCGATCGGGTGCATGGCCCGATCGGCGTGAAGATCGGTGCGCAGACGCCGGAGGAGATCGCCGTGAGCATCGCGGCTGAGATGATCGCGGTCAAGAACCTCGGGGCGGTTCTGGAGGCGGAGACCCCCGGAGCCACGGTCACCCCGATCGATCAGGCGCGCGCGCGGCGGCTCAGGACGGAAGGGTCGCTCTCGACCCCGCCCGATCGCGACCGTCTTCCCGAGCACTGAGAACGGCCGGGATTATAGTAAGATGCGCGCCCGCTCGAGCGGCCGGCGTGCCCCGCACGGGATTGCTCCGGGGTTACGAGGGAATGGGGGGCGGATCATGACCGTCGCGGCGCAGAGAGTCCGAATGAATCTGCTGGTCGCGGTCGTTCTGTCGATGCGACCGCAGCAGTGGATCAAGAACCTCGTCGTTTTCGCGGCCCTGGTCTTTGCGCAGGAGCTGACTGATCCGTCGCTGCTGCTGCGCGCGGCGCTGGCAGCGCTCCTCTTCTGCGGCGTCAGCGGCGCCGTTTACATCCTCAACGATCTCTTCGACGCGGATCACGATCGAAAGCATCCGATCAAGGCGCGGCGGCCGATCGCCGCGGGGGCCCTGGGCAGCGTCCCTGCGCTCACCGTCGTCGTGCTGCTCCTCTCGGGGTCGTTCATGGCAGGCTTCATCCTGTCGCCGCCGTTCGGCGCCGTGCTCCTGATTTACGTCATCCTCAACATCGTCTATACGATGTGGTGGAAGGAAGTCGTCATCATCGACGTGATGTCGATTGCGGCCGGCTTCGTGCTGCGTGCCGTCGGCGGGGGAGTCATGATCGGCGTCACGATCTCCAGCTGGCTCGTCATGTGCACCATCCTTCTGTCGCTCTTCCTCGCCTTCTGCAAGCGGCGCCAGGAGCTCGCGAGCCTCGGAGACGCGGAGCAGCACCGATCGATCCTGCGCGAGTACTCCATCGAGTTCCTCGACCAGATGATCAACGTGGTCACGGCCTCGACCGTCGTGACCTACACCTTCTACACCCTGTCGCCCGAGGTGGAGCGGAACCTGCAGACGGAATACCTCTACTTGACGGTGCCGTTCGTGCTGTACGGGATCTTCCGTTACCTTTATCTCATTCATCGGCGCGGCGAAGGAGGCAATCCCGCCCGCGCTCTGCTGGTCGATCGCGCACTGCTCGTCTGTGTGGCGCTGTGGGGGTTGACGGTCGTGCTGCTCCTTTACGCCTGGCGGCCGGACGCCGCGATCCCCTGAGCCGGCCGTCCGCTGGCGGGCGCCCCGGACGCAACGTATAATTCGGTGCGGCCGTTCCGTTCGGATCGGCATCCGGCCCGGCCCCGAGGAGCCTTCACATGCAGCGCCCGCGCATCGCCGTCCTGCGCACCCGCCCGGACACCGTCCTGAAGGACTACTCCCGTGTCATGCGCCTGGCCGGATACGAGAGTGTGATCGAGCGCCGCGACACCATCCTGATCAAGCTGAATCTTTCCTGGACCAGATACTTCCCGGCCTGTTCCAGTCAGCCGTGGCAGGTTGAAGGGGCGATCGCGACCCTTCTCGAGGATGGCTACGATCCGAAACGACTGATCCCGGTGGAAAATAAGACGGTCGTCACCGATCCCTGGAAGGGGGCCGCGAACAATCGCTGGCTCCCGGTGTTGGAGAGGCTGGGATTGACGTACACGCCGCTCACGGAGGTCGATTGGATCGTCTTTCGGTTCCGCGCGCCGCTCCTGAGACTGAACTCGATTTTTCCCGACGGGATCGAGATTCCGGCGCTCTACCCCGGAAAGAGCATTCTCCACCTCCCGACGGTCAAGACGCACGGCCACGCGACGACGACCGGGTCGATCAAGAACTCGTTCGGAGGCCTGCTCAAGGAAGTGCGTCATTACGCGCACAAGTACATGCACGAAGTCCTCGTCGATCTGATGATGATGCAGAAGGAACTGCACACGGGGATTTTCACCGTCATGGACGGAACCGTCTGTGGCAACGGCGCCGGTCCGCGAACGATGGTGCCGGTGGAAGGGAACGTGCTCCTGGCGGGAGCCGATTCGGTCGCCATCGACGCGGTCGCGGCCCGCATCATGGGATTCGACCCGATGACGATCCCCTACCTCAGGATGTGCCATGACCGCGGTCTTGGTGTGGCGGATCCCGGCGGCATCGATCTCGTCGGTGATGATGTGAGCGATCTCAATCTGAAATTCGAGGTGAGCCGATCCTTCGTCATCTGGGGCGACCAGATGCTGCGCCGGGGCCCGTTGCGGTTCCTGGAGAAGATGGCCCTCCACTCACCCCTGGCCGTATGGGCGCCGGCCGCCTCGAACCTTTATCACGATGGTCTCTGGTATCCGACCATCGGGCGGGCGCGGATCGCCCGCTTTCGCCGGACGGCGTGGGGCCGGTTCTTCGACGATCGCTACGGCGGCGCCGGACGGCCTGTGTCGGCGCCCCGCGCGGACGGCGCGCCGATTCGAGATGCCTGATCGAATCGTGACGGGCGTCGCAGCGGCATGGCGGACGGTGGTTCTCAGTGTGCTGATCGTCCTCGTCCCGGCCGGGTGTGCGGGCGACCGGCCCGGATCCCGGGGCGGCCCCGACCGGCCGAACGTGGTGCTGCTGACGATCGACACCCTGCGCCCCGATCATCTCTCCTGCTATGGCTATGACCGGAGGACGAGTCCGTTCATTGATGTCCTGGCGCGCCGTGGAGTGCTCTTCCGCCAGGTGATCACCGCTGCAGGAAGAACAGTCCAGTCGTTTCCGTCCATCCTCACCGGCGTCTACCCGATGGTGCACGGTCTGCGCCACGAAGCGCAGAGCCACGAAGTCCTCGAGTCGCGCCTGACCCTGACGAGCGTGCTGGAATCACGCGGCTACGATTCTTTCGCCGTCACACAGGGCTTGAACGTCGGTCTGCATCGGGGATTCGATCTTTATGATCCCGACGTCTATCTGAACGAGCAGGGGAAGGAGGTTTACCTGCCGACGCGCGACGATCGGCAGGCGAGCGGCAAGGCGATTGGCTGGCTGCGACGGCGCGCGGAAAGCGAGACTCCCTTCTTTCTGTGGATGCGATACAACGCCCCGCACTGGCCCTACGAGGCGCCGGAGGCCATCACGGAGATGTTCGATCCGGACTACGCCGGTGCGCACACCTTCAACGAGGAAACGGCGCCCGGTGTAGAGCGCGGCGACCTCATCTTCGGACTCACGTCCCTGCCGGATCGGGAGATCGAGCACGCGGTGGCCCACTACGACGCCGAAATCGCCTACGCCGACGCGGCTGTCGGTGAGTTGCTCAAAGTGCTCGAGGAGATGGGGATGCTGGCGACGACGATCATCGTCCTTACGTCCGATCATGGCGAGAGCCTCGGAGAGCACGACTACTTTTTCGAGCACGGGGCGTATCTGTATGAGGCGAGCGTGCGCGTACCTCTGATCGTGACGGCCCCGTGGGCCCTGCCGGCGGGGGGTGACGTAGAGGCGCTGGTCCGGACCATCGATATCGTTCCCACCGTGCTCGATCTCGCCGGGATTCCGATCCCGGATGAACTTCAGGGGGTGAGCCTCGTCTCGCGGGCGGTCGGCGGTGCGGAGGAGAATCCGCTTCTCGCCTATTCCGAATCGGGGCGCAATTTCTACCCTGAGAACCCGCGCCAGTACGTCCCGGGAATCGCAGGCAAGTGGAGGATGATGCGCTCCGATCGTTACAAGTTGATCCGGATCCCGAAAGAGGACGGACCGGTCTGGGAGTTCTACGACCTGGTCGCCGATCCGGGCGAGACGCGCAATCTCTACGAGGAGAATCCGGCGGCGGCGGCCGATCTCAAACGCGCACTGGAGCGGCTGATCGAATCCGATCCGGACCGTGACGATCGGGCGGAGCCTCCGCTGCCCGAGGGGCTCGAGCAGCACCTGCGATCACTCGGGTACGTCGGCGGCGGGAATGGTCGATGACGCGTCGTCCCCCACCGTGATGCGTCGTCCTGGCGAGAGCCTCCTCGCATTGACAACGGCCAGGGTGGCGAGCATGACGGCGCGTGGCGGGTTGTGGGTGCGGCTGCTGCCGATCCTGATCGCGCTGGTCGTGAATCTAGGTGCGCTGACCCCCGGTTTCATCCACGACGATCACCGGCTCATCGAGCAGAATGAATTGATCCGGGACACGGCGCGGATCCCCGAAATCCTCTCCCGGGGCTACTGGAGCGTCGATGAGGTTTCGGTCCCCAACCTGTACCGTCCACTGACGATCCTCTCTTTCGCGCTCAATCATGCCGTGGGGGGGATCAGGCCGTTCGGGTATCGAGCCGTCAATCTGCTGTTGCATCTGCTGGTGACGCTGCTGGTCGTGGCCCTCGCCCGCCGCACCCTCGGGGCTCGGTCGCGCGGACAGGCGACCGTGCTGCCGCTTGCCGCGGGAGTTCTGTTCGCCGTGCACCCGGTGCATACCGAGGTGCTCGGCGAGGTCGTCGGTCGCGCCGAGCTTCTCGCGGCAGCCGGTGTTCTTGGATCCGTGCTGGCGTTTCTTCTGGCGCGCGAGCGCGCGGGCGGGGAGCGGGGAGTCGATCCCCGGTGGGCGGTGCTTGGCCTGGCCTGCCTGGCGGTCGGTTTCCTGTCGAAAGAGAATGCCGTCGTGGCGCCGGTGCTGGCCCTCGCTGCCGACCGGCTGATCGTGAGGAGACGGCTCGCATGGGGGTATCACCTCGCGTCGTTCGGACTGGTGGCGGCTCTCCTCGGGATCCGTATTGCCGTGCTGGGGGGACTGAACCCGGCCGGTCCGGCGCACTTCATCGACAACCCGATCGCGCAGGCGCAATTCTGGCCGGGACTCCTGACGGCGATCGCGGTTCTCGGCCGTTACGCGTCGTTGCTGGTCGCGCCTCTCAGTCTGTCGATCGACTACTCGTACGACGCGATCCCTCTCGTCGGGAGTCCGCTCGATCCCTGGCTGCTGGTGGGGCTCATGGCGGGCGCCGCCTGGATCGGGGGACTCGCCGGCGCCCTCCGGCGCTCGGCCGCCGTCGCGTTCGGCCTGATCTGGATCGGGGTGGCAATCGCCCCGGTCGCCAATCTATCGTTCACCATCGGCACGATCATGGCGGAGCGGCTCCTTTACCTTCCCTCGGTTGGATTCTGTCTGCTGGCGGCCGCCGGCCTCGGCGCACTCCTCGCTCGTGCCGACGCGGCCTCGCCCTCCGGATCGGCGCGGGGTGGGGGGATCCGCATCCTGGGCCTCGTCGTTCTCCTCGCCTTCGCGAGCCGCTCCGTCGTGCGGCTGCGGGACTGGAAGGACGACCACGCGATTTTCAGCGCCGCGGTCGCCGTGCATCCGAACAGCGTGCGCTCACTGTTCAATTACGCCGCTGCGTGCGAGGAACGGGATCAGGATGACGATGCGCGCCGCGCCTATGAGAGAGCGATCTCGATTTACGGGCGGTTCGACGAGGCGCACTACAACCTGGCCGGCCTCCACGCCCGCCACGGGGAGTGGGACGATGCGGTCGAGCATTATCGAGAATCGCTCGTAACGAATCCCTCCAATCCCCGTCACCTCGTGAATCTCGGTCACAGTCTGAACGGGCGGGGTTCTTTCGTTGAAGCGCGCGCCGTCCTCGAGCGCGCCATCCGCGCCGATCCGGGGAGCGGCGAGGCGCATACGAACCTGGGCGCCGCCCTGCTCGGCCTGAACGAACCGGTCGCCGCGGTCGAGGTCTATCGTGCGGCGATTCGCCTCGAGCCCGAAAATGCGGAATACCATCGCAATCTGGGCCTGGCGCTCAAGCGGGCCGACCGCCCTGCCGAGGCGGCGAAGGCGTTCCAACGTTCCCTTGCTTTGCGTCCGGGGGACGTCGAGCTGAACGCGGTCATCGGACTGGCCCTGCTCGATGCGGGCGAGATCACGGCCGCGCTCGCGGCGCTGCGCGAGGCGGTGCGGCTCAGCGGGAGCCATCCGGTCTTCATTTTTCAACTCGGGCGGGCGCTGGAGTTGGCGGGTCGCGTGGGGGAAGCGGAGCAACGCTACCGGGAATCGATCCGTCTGGCGCCGTCCGCACCGGTTCCGCTGAAAGGACTCGGGATGCTTCTCTACCGGAAGGGGGATCGCGACGAGGCGCGGGCGCTGCTGGAGCGTGCGGCCGGGCTCGATGCCGAAGGAACGGTCATCGACGATGAGGCCAGCCGCGCCCTCGAGGATCTAAGGCGCTCCGCCGCGCCCTGAGGAGCCGGGCGGCCCACCCGCGTCCAGACGGATTCTCTCCAGTACGGTGGGTGCGTACAGGTTATCGGGGTCGATCGCGAGGGCGCGGTGCGCCTCGAATTGCGCCAGATCCACGAGCCCGAAGCTGAGATTCAGGGCCGCGACCCGGGCGTGGGCCATCGCATCGCCGGTGCTGTCGTACACCAGATCGGCGTAGCCGGGCATGGCGATCGGCTCGTAGT
>JAZGDH010000262.1:0-4295 GCA_036477555.1 Acidobacteriota bacterium | reverse complement strand
GAACGATCGCGACGGCCTGTCGGCTTCCGAATATGACATCGGGCTGCTGCTGGTCGGACGCGGCGAACACGTCGTCGCGCTCGAGTCGCTCCGGCGCGCGCTGGCGATCAACCGCGAGCTCGGCGATCGCGCCAGCGAGGCGCGCAGTCTGAACGGCATCGGGCTCGTTCATGACGGCCTCGGAGAGACGCGGCTGGCCACCGGGAAGTTCGAGGCGGCGCTGACGCTGGCGCGCGACTCCGGCGACCGGCAGACCGAGGCGGATGCGCTCACCAATATCGCCGTCGTCGATCTGCGCGCCGGCCGTAACGCGGACGCGCTCGATCGGCACAACCGGGCGCTCTCTCTGCGCAGAGAAATCGGTGATCGGATCGGCGAGGCCGCGAGCCTTGCGAACGCCGCCCTCGTGCACGAGGCGGTCGGGCGGATGGATGAAGCGGTGCGGCTCCTCGAGCAGGCCCTGGCGATCCATCGCGAGATCGGACCGTCCGGCGGACTCGCCCCGGTCCTCATCAGCCTCGGACGTATCGGCACCGCGGGCGGGGTTCACGCGTCCGCGGTGCACGCGCCTGCGGAACAGCTCCCGGCGGAAGAGTTCCTGAACGAAGCGATCGAGATGAGCATCCGGTTCGGTGATCGCCGGATGGAGGCGGCGGCGCGTGAGGAGATGGGGCGACTCCGGATCTCGAGGGCGGAATACGGGGCGGCCCGGACCGGCCTCACCGCCGCCTATCAGCTGCGGCGGCAATCCGGGGATCCACGGGGTGAAGCATCCACTTTACGGGCCCGGGGAGTGTTGCACACCCGGCTCGCCGAGTTTGAAGAGGCGGGGGCCTGCTTCATGCGCGCCCTGTCGCTCGCGAAGGAGTGGGAGGATCGCGGCAGCGAAGCGGCCACGCTGATCGAGCAGGCCAACGTGCAGTTCGTGCGTGCCGACTACGGCGAAGCGCTGAGGCTCCTAGAGGAAGCGCTGTTGATCCGGCGCGACCTCGGTCATGCCCGTGACGAGGCAACGACCCTGAATAACATCGGTGCGATCTACCGCTCGATCGGAGATGGAAAACGGGCGCGCCGCTACGTTCACGATGCGCTGGAGAGATCGTTGTCGCTCTCCGACCGGATCGGCGAGGCGCTGGCCAGAAACAACATCGGCGTTCTCCTGGAGGATGCCGGGGATCACGAGGGGGCGATCGGGGAGTACCGGCACTCGATCGACATGCGGGAGACGACGGGGGATCGGCGGGGGGCCGCATTCGCCCGGCACAATCTTGCGAGCGTTCTGAGTCGAATTGGGGAGGATGACGAAGCCGCTGTTGTTCTGCATGTTGCGCTGAAGACTTTCCGCGACCTGGGCGACCGTGTCGGCGAGGCGCTCGCCCTGATCGACCTCGGAGACCAGGAGCTGAATCGATCGAGAATTGATGCGGCCGGGAGGCTGTACGAACAGGCGGAGCGGATCGCGTCATCGATCGGGATGGAGGAAGCGAAGGGCAGGGCCGAGGCGGGCCGCGCGGCGTGTCTCGAATCCTCCGGCAAACCGCGCGAAGCGCTGGCGCTTTATCGCAAGGCGATCGCCACAGGGGAAGCGACCCGCGGCAGGCTGCTCGTACCGGCATTCAGAGCGCGCTACCTTGCGCGCCGCAGCGATCTGCACGAACGGACGGTAGGTCTGATCTGGAGGATCGCCGCCGGTGGAGAAAAGATCACACCCGGAATCGCGGTGGAAGGAGCCGATCCGGCAGGTGCCGCGGAGGCGTTCGCGATCGTCGAGCGCAGTCGTGCGCGCGGGCTTCTCGATCTCCTGGCGGAAGCAGGGACCGATCTCCGGGCGAGCCTCGATCCCGCCCTTCTGCGGGAGGAGGATCGACACCTGACCCGGACGGCGCAGCTCGAGCATGACCTGAGCGTCGCGACAACGGAGCGAAGCGCGATCGAGAGAAAACTCGCCCGTGTCGATGAGGAGTTCGATGCGCTGCGGGCATCGATGCGGCGCGACGCGCCGATTTACGCGGAATTCGTCTACCCGGAGCCATCGAGCGCGGACGAGATCCGCACCGGGCTTCTCGAGGACGGGGAGATCCTGCTCGAGTACTTCCTGGGAGAAAGGGCATCCTTTCTCTGGAGCCTGAGACGCTCGGGGATCCGCTGGTGGCGACTCCCCCCGCGAAGCGAGATCGAGCGTGCCGTGCGCAAGCTGCTCGAGGTGCTGCGGACCGACGCGGCCGATCTCGGCCCCGAGCCGGGCCACCTGCGCCCGGCCGGCGACCTCGCCCGCATCCTGCTGCCGCCCGGATCGCATCGCCCGGGCGCCCGCCTTCTGATTGCGCCCGACGGCATCCTTCATCATCTTCCGTTCGAGGCGCTCCGGACGACCGACCGTCCAATGGCCGACGAGGCGTACCTGATCGAGAGACACGAGATCAGCTATGCGCCGTCCGCGTCGGCTCTGCGCTTCCTGCGCCGGCAGCGCCGGCGGGGCGGAGCGCGAACCCCATTTCTACTGGCGGTGGCCGATCCGGAGGTATCCCGCCTTCCGGTTGGGTATCGCGGGATGGAGCCGCTGCCGTTCGCGCGGGAGGAGGTGCGGCGAATTGGCGAGCTGTTCGCCCCGAAGAGCCGCAGAGTCCTGTTCGGAACCGCCGCCTCGGAAGATGCCGTCAGAGCGCACGTCGAGAAGACCACCCACCTGCACATCGCGGCGCACGGCATCATCGACGAATCGAGGCCGTCGCGGTCGGGGCTGCTGGTCGGGATCTCGATCGACGGCCGGGATGACGGCATCCTCAGCATGAACGAGATCTACCGGCTCCGCCTCGACGCCGATCTGGCCGTACTATCCGGCTGCAGCACCGGCCGGGGCGAAATGTTACGCGGTGAGGGGATTGTCGGTCTCACGCGCGCCTTCCTGTATGCCGGTGCCCGCTCGGTCGTGGTGAGCCTGTGGAACGTGAACGATCGATCGACCGCCCCGCTCATGGAAGCGTTCTACCGTGAGATGATCGGGGGACGCCCGGCCGCATCGGCGTTGCGGCAGGCGAAGATCGGGATGCTGCGCTCGGCAGACCGCGCACACCGGCATCCCGCCCGCTGGGCGCCGTTCGTCCTGATCGGCGATTCGATCGGGGGAGACTCGATCGGGGAATACCCCGAGGGCGGATCGATACAGGCGGACTCGTGATGCCGATGAACCACGGGCGTCTCGGATCGACACAAGGGGTGACGCCGATCAGGAGGCCCGGACCCATCCCGGGGTGACGCGGCGCGGAGGGCATGGCATGACGGCGGAGGGTATCGAATGACGAGCGAAGATCGCCGGGACGTTCACGAGCTGCTTCCCTGGTATGTGAGCGCCGCGCTCGACCCCGAAGAGACGGCTGCGGTCAAAGCCCACCTGCCGGGCTGCGACGCCTGCCGGCAGGAGATCGATTTCCTGGCCGCGCTGCAACGGGAGATCACGGCCGGCGGGGAGGCGTTCATGGCCTCGCACCCGGCGCCGGCCGATCTGGTGACGGAGGTGATGGAGGGTCTTCCGGGACCGAAGGGTGCGGAGGTGCGCCGCCACCTGGAGCTCTGCGCCACCTGCGCGGTCGAGGCACGCATTGTGCGCCATTCGATCGCAGCGTTGCCCGCGGGAGGGCCGGCGGCAGGTGACGCATCCGATGATGCGCTCCCGCCGGTCGGACGTTCCGGGGATGAGCGCCCCGGTTCACCCGCGCCGCTGCCGATCCCCGGACGCCGGGTGATCGTGCCCTGGGCGCTCGCCGCCGTGATCGTGCTTGCGCTCGCGCTTCCGATCTGGTGGAAGGCGGCGCAGGAGCCTTCCCGCACCGGACTGGCGCCGGCGCATTTCGTGGGGATGGCGGAGCGCGATGCGGCCGGAGCGGTCGTCCGGCTCGGACCGGAAGAGGATCTCTTCCAGCTTGTCCTGCCGGTCGAGATCCCCGCGGGGGAGTTCCCCGTGTCGATCGCCGTTACCGACAGGGAAGGGCGGATCATCCTGGGGCGCAACGACGTCGATGCGTCGCACCATTACCGGGATCGTTTCCTGTTCGTGATCTGTGATCGGCGGGATTTTCCGGATGGGAATTATCGGGTCACGATCCGGACGCACGCGGCCTCAAGGCCGATCGAGTTCAAGTTCCGGATCGCCGGCTCGAACTAAGCCGGTCGTCCGGCACGGAGGGCCCGGCCGGTCAGAACGAGCCGATCGCCTTCGCCTCGTCGTCGAGGATCTCGAAGATGAGGTGGAGCTGCACGATCGAGAGAACCTGGTAGACCGAGCTCGACGGCATCAG
>JAZGDH010000261.1:0-4754 GCA_036477555.1 Acidobacteriota bacterium | reverse complement strand
TGAAGTCGGCCGAAAGAATCGAGGGTGCGAGGGCCGGAATCTCCGGCAGGCGTCCCGGGCGCTTCGCCCCGGAAACGTCCGATCGCCCGTCGGCCGGACCGGCCGGTCGCGGCTTACCCATCTTCGGAGTTCCGCGAGGCGATCGTCAGAGTCACGAGGTCACCGTGACGGATGCGATATCCGGCGGCCGGACTCTGCGCGATAATTGTTCCCTGCGGTGCAGGATGGTCCGGCGATCGCCTGATCGGACCGCGCTTCAATCCCGCACGTGAGAGAAACCCGATCACTTCATTCTGGCGGCGCCCGATCAGATTCGGCATGACGTAGGCGAGAGGGCGATCACCGCGACTGACAAGCAACGAAATTCCGCGTTCCGGCATGCCGGAACTGCCGGGGTACGGATCCTGCCCCACAACGAGGTTTTCACCTTCGCGTTTGGTGTAGACGTAGACCTGACCCCCGAGGCGCATCCCCTCCTGTTGCAATGTGATCTGAGCCTTCCGTGCGGCGCCTCCGCGCATGTCGGGAATCGCCGTGATCTTGTCGCCGAGGCTGACGACCACCTTCACCTTGCGCTGCAATTTGATATCGGCGCCGGGCGCAGGCTCCTGCTCGACGACACGACCCTCGGCGATCCGATCGTCATTGCGCTGCGCCGCCTCCTCGAGGATCAGCCCCTGTTCCCTCAACAGAGTTCTCGCTTCCTGGATCGTCCTGTCGGTCAGATCGGGGACCTGTACGATGCGGCCGGAGATCGAGTGCCGCACGGTGTAATAGGCGCTCAGGGCGCCAACCGTCACCAGCCCACCGCCCCAGACCGCGATCCCGGTCGCGAGAATCAGGCCGCGCCGCACACTCCGGCGGCGGAACAGGGTTTTGATCGACTCTGTAATTTTTTGACAACGCAACAGGCTCAAGCTCCGATCCGTTAGCATGTTAGCACAGCGTCGGGGGGAGTCCAACGACGGGCGCTGTGTCGGATCAGCCTCGCTCGAGCACCGCGGCAAAGAAACCATCCACCCCGTCCCGGTGCGGCAATGTGGCAAAGAATCCGGCCCGGTCGACGAGCAGGTGGGCCGTGGTCGGCAGACATTCCCGGGCATCGATCGGGATGATCTCCGGGTGGGCCTCGCGGAGGGCGGCGATCCGCTCCGGCCCCTCCTCGGGCTCCAGGCTGCAGACGGCGTAGATCAATCGACCTCCAGGCGCCACCATTCCCCACGCAGCCTCCAGCATCTCACCCTGCTTGCACGCGAACTCGCGGATCGCTTCCTCGCTGCGCCTCCAGCGGATCTCCGGATGGCGACGGATGATTCCGGTCCCCGAGCAGGGAGCGTCCAGGAGCACCCTGCGAAAGGATCCCCGCAGCGCCGGGCGGCGAGCGTCCATGACGACGTAGTGCGGATCTGGTGAACCGCCACGCGATACGTTGTCACGCAGGAGCCGCAGCCGCGCCAGCGACCGATCGGCCGCGATCGGGCGCGGGCCCGCGCGCGGGAGCAGGTCGGCAATGGCGAGGATCTTTCCCCCGGGCGCCGCGCACAGATCGACGACGGGCGAGTCCTCCGGTAGCGGACGCAAGAGTTCCGCCACGAGCTGGGATGATTCATCCTGGATATAGACCGAGCCGGCGCGGAAGCTCGCGGTACGCTGGGGCGCCCCGGACGTGACACGAAGCGCCCCGGGCAGCAGGGGCGACGGGACCGTCTCGATCCCCTCCTCGCGGAGGCCGGCGACCAGCGCACCCGAATCAATACCGGTCCTCCGGATCCGGAGCGTGATCGGAGCAGGACGGTTCAATGTCTCGAGAAGATGGATCGTCGTCGCGGCGCCGTAGCGACGGAGAAATCGCCGAACCAGAAATGAGGGGAATGAATGCGCCTCCGCGAGGGAGTCCGCATCGGATTTCGCCGGCAGGATCGGTGCCTCGACGACGGCCCCCTCTTCCCGCTCACGGCAGGCGGATCTCAGCACGCCGTTCGCAAAGGCGGCCGGCGATCTTCCCAGTCGCGCGCGCACCAGCCTGACCCCCTCGTCCACGGCAGCCGGCGCCGGAACCCGTGAAAGAAACAGAATCTGGTAAAGGGTGAGGCGCAGCGCGTTGAGGAGCGTTGGCGTGATCCGATTGAGCGGCCTGGACGAATGACGCTCCAGAGCACGGTCTATGGCGGATCGCCTTCTCAGGACACCGTAGACGAGTTCGGTCGCCAGGCGCCTCTCGCGATCGTCCATGTCGGCCGGAAGCCGCGCGAGCAGGGCATGAGAATGCCCGCGTCCCCGGTCCAGAACGTCGAGAATGCGCAGTGCCTCGGATCGAGCGGTCGGATCACTTTGCTTGCGGCGCGCCAAACCTGTCCCCCACCCGGATCCGGCGCCCGTTCAACGCATCGCGAGCCGACACCGTTCGGCTTCCGGGGAAGCGCAACTCGAGGATACCCAGCCTCGAGTCGCCCCGGCACTGAACCACGATCCGCCGATCGTCATGGCCGATAATCCTCCCCGGCGCCTTCACGTGGGAGCGCGATCCGGGGGACTCGAAATTGACTTCCGCCCGCAGAATCTTGACCGTCTCTCCCTTCAATTGAGAGAACGCCAGCGGCCAGGGATTACACCCCCGGATACGGCCCGCGATCTCGCCGGCTGGAGCCGACCAGTCGATGCATCCTTCTTCCTTCGACAGGGGTGGTGCCAGCGTCGCGTCGGCGTCGCGCTGTCGTTGTGGCTCCAGATTCCCGCGGACGTGCTGCTGGAGGGTTTCCAGAAGGATCTCCGCCCCGAGTTCAGCGAGGCGGCCGGTCAATTCGCCACTCGTTTCGGTGAGCCCGATGGCGCATTCCTTCTGCAGCAGGATCGGGCCGGTATCGAGTCCGCGGTCCATCTTCATCGTGGTGACGCCCGTGATCTTCTCCCCGTTGAGGATGGCGCGCGCAATCGGGGCGGCCCCGCGGAATTTTGGCAGGAGTGAGGCGTGGACGTTGATGCACCACCGCGGCGGGATCGACAGGATCCCCTGGGGAAGGATGCGGCCGTAGGCCACCACGATGATCGCCTCCGGCGACAGTGATTCGATCCGTTCCCGGAAACTCTCATCGCGCGGCGACTCCGGTTGCAGAACGGGAAGGTCGAGACGGTTCGCCTCGATCTTCACCGGCGAGGGTTCAGGGGGCGACGACTGCCGCCGGCGGGGGCGATCGGGCGGGGTCACGACCGCGAGGATCTCGTGACCGTCGCCATGCAGGGCACGCAGGGAATTCCCGGCAAAATCCGGCGTACCCATGAAGAGGAGTCGCATCGTGGCGTCTTCAGGCGGGGACGAGATCCCAGTCCCCGGATTTCATGCGTTTATGAACCTTCCGCCGAATGAGCCGCCGCTTCAGAGTACTGAGGTGCTCGATGAACAGGCGACCGTGCAGGTGATCGATCTCGTGATTGAATGCGCGTGCCAGGAGCCCCTCCCCCTCGACGGTCCGCACCCGGCCTTCGAGATCCATCGCCTCGATGACGCACCGGTGCGGACGCCATACTTTTTCATTGAAACCCGGCAGGCTCAGGCAGCCTTCGTCCTCGACGTGTTTACCCGTCGATTCAAGCACCCGGGGGTTGATCAGGACGATCAGATCATCCTTCTTCTGACCCACGGATAGATCGATGACGGCGACCGTCCTGGTCACCCCAATCTGGTTGGCGGCGAGGCCGACGCCGGGGGCGGCGTGCATCGTTTCAATCATGTCCATGATGAGCCGTTCGAGATCGGGAGTGATCCCTCGTACCGGCTGCGATTCGGTCAGCAGGGTTTCATGCGGATATCGAAGGATCGGAAGAACCGCCATGGGGCCCCGTTATGTACCACAGGGTCCCCATGGCGTCAAGAAAACCCGCCCTGACGGCGGGGTCCGAGAGAATCAGCGATCGCGCTTCTTCGGCTTCCCGGACGAGGACTTCTTCGAGGAACTCCGGCCTCCGGAGCTTTTCTTCGATGAAGACCTGCTCGACTTCGATCGGGCGCTCTTCGAAGAAGATTTCGAGCCCGATTTCCTGACGCTTCCCTTCGAACTCCCGGATTTCGACGATCGCGATCTGACGCCGGATTTGGACGTCGAGGATTTCGAGGATCTGGACTTCGGGGTGGCTCGGGACTTCGAGGTCGCCCTGGCCTTCTGAGTGACTCGGGACTTCGATGTCGCCCTGGCCCTCTGAGTGACTCGGGATTTCGATGTCGCTCTGGACTTTGAGGTCGCTCTGGGCTTCGAGGTCGCCTTCGATGAGGCTCCTCCGACCCTCTGCGTGGAACGTGAGCGATCGCTCTTGATCCCGCGCATCAGCCGATTCACCACCGGGTCACGCTTCTCCACCCGCGGCGTGCGCTTCATCACCCGGTTGTGGCCGGACGATCGATCCTTTCCATGGATGATCGGATCCCTGTGCCGCTGAACGGCCGGACGCCTCGGCCGCTTCAGGGCGGATCCCACATCCCGTTTGCGGCCCGACTCGCCGTGGATTGTCGTGACGCGCCGGGTGTTGCGCGCTCTTTGTCGTTCGAGCTTGTGGAACGGAACATTCCGCCCCGAGGGGCCGACCGACGGCTCGCGCGATTCTCGCACTCTATTCATGAAGGTTCTTCGCTCTTTTCCATGTCCGGCCACGCGTTTCGGATCGAAACGGGGCAGACCGCCGGTGATCACGACGTTCGTGTCCCGTGGACGCCAATCCGATGGCAGCATTCTTCCCACTCCGTGTTTCGCCCCGAAGTGGCC
>JAZGDH010000260.1:0-11522 GCA_036477555.1 Acidobacteriota bacterium | reverse complement strand
GCGCGCGCGGTGCGGGCGGAGCGCGCCTTTCTCAGCGGACTCGGGGGAGGATGTCAGGCGCCGGTCGGATCGATCGGGGTGATCGAAGGGGGCCGGCTCGTGCTGCGCGGTCTGGTCGGTGATCCCGACAGCGGACGGATCGTGAGTGATCGACTCGAGGGGCCGGCGGAGGATCCCGAGCGTCTCGGGGTGGAATTGGCCGATCGTCTGCTCGCCCAGGGGGCCGACGCGCTGATGCGCCGACGGACACCCCCTCCTCCGGCGGACGCGCCCTGATGCGTCGCGCGCGACGGAAGGGTACGGTCTATCTCGTCGGAGCCGGTCCCGGCGACCCTTCCCTCATCACTGTGCGCGGACACAATCTGCTCCGGCGGGCCCACGTCGTCGTCGTCGATGCGCTCGCGCCCCCGGAGCTTCTGCGCCTGGCGCCGGCGACAGCGGAGCGGGTGCGTATCGGGGGGGGCGGCCGGCGGAGGCTCGATCAGAACGCGATCAACCGGCTGCTGATCTCCCGTGCTCGTCGGGGTCTCCGGGTGGTCCGTCTCAAGGGCGGCGACCCGAACATCTTCGGGCGGGTCGGCGAGGAAGCCGAGGCGCTGGTTCGCGCGCGGATTCCGTTCGAGATCATTCCCGGGGTGACCGCGGCTCTCGGCGCGGCGGCGACCACCGGCATCCCGCTCACGCACAGGCTGCACGCCTCGTCCGTCGCCTTCGCCACCGCGCATGTGCGGGCAGGAAAATCGCCCGGCACGATCGACTGGAAGGGCCTGGCGCGCGCCGACACCGTCGCGTTGTACATGGGGGTGCGGCGTCTGCGCAGCGCCCTGCGCCGGATCATGGCCGCGGGAAGGAGCGCCGCGACACCCGCCGCCCTCGTTCGCTGGGCCACGCGACCAGAGCAGCAGGTGATTCGCGGCACTCTCGGCACGATCGCCGGGAAGGCGGAGCGCAGTGGGCTGGTTCCGCCCGCCATTCTGATCGCCGGGGAAGTGGCGCAATTGGGGACACGACTCGACTGGTTCGCGCGCCGGCCGCTCGCCGGTCTGTCGATTGCCGTCACCCGCCCGCGGGATCAGGCCGCCGCACTGACCGAACGTCTGTGTGAGGAGGGGGCGCGGGTGATTGTGGCGCCCTCGATCACCCTCCAGCCCCCCCGCTCACGAGCGCCGCTCGACCGGGCGCTCCGCCGCCTGGGCCGGTACCGCTATCTCGTCCTTACCAGCGCGAACGGTGTCGAGCGGTTCTTCGATCGCATGGGAACGCTGGGAATCGATCTCCGGGCCCTGGCGGGAGTCGGAATCGTCACCATCGGTCCGGCGACCGCCGACGCCGTGCGGGCGAGGGGGCTGCTGGTCGCAGCCGTCCCCGAGGAGTATCGGGCCGAAGGACTGCTCAGGGTAATGGGAAAGCGGCGGGTGAACGGGGCGCGCGTCCTGATCGCGCGGGCCGAGAAGGCGCGCGCGATCCTGCCCGACGTCCTGCGCAGGCGGGGCGCGCTGGTCGAAGTCGTCCCGGTCTACCGGGCCATCGCTTCGCGGGAGGGCTGGCCCGAGCTGCTCCGGGCGATTCGGGAGGACGATCTGGATCTGTTGACCTTCACGTCGTCCGCCACGGTGTCCCTGTTCATGGCGAAACTGCGCGGAGCTGACAGAAGGAAGGCCCGCCGGATTCCGGCCGCGGTCATCGGGCCGATCACTGCGCGCACCGCGCGCGAGAACGGGCTGCGCGTCACCGCGATGCCGCGCGAGTACACGGTCGAAGCCCTGGCGACGACGATCGTGCGACGGCTCAGAAATTCCCCTTCTGGAACTCTTCGAGGGTCGTGAGCCCCTGGCCGATCCCCGACAGACATGAGACGCGCAACGGGCTCATCCCGGTGTGGCGAGCCTCGCGCTCGATCTCTCCGGGAGACCCACCGGATGCGACCAGCTGCGCGATCTCCGGTGTCACCTCCAGGGTCTCGACCAGCGCCATACGGCCGCTGTACCCCTGACCGAGCGACGCGCAACGGTCACATCCCGATCCCTGGAAGGTCTTTAAGTCGAGCGCTTCATCCGCGGTCAACCCCATCATCTTGAGGACCCGTTCAGCCGCCGCGACCGGGGCCCTGCAGTCGTCGCAGACCCGGCGGACGAGTCGCTGGTTGATCACCATCTTCAGCACGCCGGCCAGCGCCTGCGGCTCGATCTGATGCCAGAGGATGGCCGCCGCGACCTGCGACGCGCGGCGCGCCTGGATCGATGTCACCACGAGGCTGCTCGAGGCTCTCTCGACCGCCAGCGAGGCGATCCCGGCATCCTCGATGTCAGGTATGAAGACGATCTCCGCGCCCTGCGCTCCCTCGATCAGGTCGCGCGCCTGCTCCGCGTCCGGAGGAAAGCTGATCTCCTGGTGGCGGACACCCTTCACGTCCAGCAGATGGGGTGAATCGAGTGCGAGAACCCGCCGTCCCTCGCGGGCGACCTGCGCCATCAGAGAGTGGCGTGTCACCTCCAGATCGTTGTGTGGTGGTGCGCTCAGGATGATGAGACCGTTCGGCATTCCCACGACTCTGGTGACGCGCTCCCTGTCGAGCGTGCTGAACCCGAGTTCGTCGAGATCGCGCACGAATCGAGCCGCGTCCACGATCGTCAACACGAAGCTTTCGCCTCCCTGAAATGGCAGCCTGCGCACCGCGATCTCGAGCTTGCGTACGCCCGACTTGACGCTCATCCGGCCGGCCGCCGAACCGCCGCCGTCCGGCAGGGAAGCGCGGCGCGCGATCAGGCGGGCCAGTGCGTCGGGCGGATCGCAGGCCGGAGCGGGGCCGCGCTCGAGCGCGCCGTCGATCCGGAAGAACAACGTCGAGCTGTCGCCGCGAAGTTCCAGCTGGATCGTGGTCGCTCTTCGGTTGACCCCCTCGCTGAGAATCTTCTGCAGGAGAGCGGGCGCGCCGCTCGCCGATGTGGGCACTGACGCTGCCGCGGGGGTTGACGCTGCCGCAGGTGCCGGAGCTGCGGCGGGCCGTGGGGCCGGGGCGGTTCGGGTTGCGGGTGGCGCGGCTTTAGGATTGGTCTTCCTGCCGGCAGGCTTCGGGGAGGGAGCGGGTACGGGAGCCGGCGCCTCCTCCTCGATCATTTCGAGATCTTCAGAGCTCAGTGGAGCGGCGGCTGCGGCGCCCCGGGATCCCCGTGCGCGCGATCCTCGCTTCGACGCCGGCTGGCCGGCGGCTGCAGATCTCCCCGGCGCCGCGGTCGGGGAAGCGGCCGGGCTGCGGCCCGATTCGATCGCGGCCACCTCTTCCGGGAACAGCTCCTTCAGGCGTTGGAGGATCGCTTCCTCGGGGGCAGACATCGGAATGATGCGGCAGCTGGTGAGCGTCTGCACCTGATCGATGGTGTCGACGTTGGCGCCTCCCGCCATCGCCAGGGTCAGCAATGGGGTCTCGCCAATCTCTTCGCGGGTGATCGGAAGGATCTTCTTGCGGTAGCAGAGATCGACCGAAAGATCATTGATGAGCGAGGCATCGATCACGTGCTGCGACAGATCAATGGTGCCCCCTCCCTTAGCCGAGCCCTTGTTCACGATGTTCAGATTGTCGCGCGAGATGAATCCGAGCTCCACGAGAGCATCTTCGAGGGCGCCGCCGCTATTCTGCTGCCAGCGCAACGCGGAGACGAGCTGATCGGTGCTGAGCATGTTGGAGCGGATGAGCGACTCGCCGAGGGTGCCGGCGGCCCCCTTCAGCATCCCGCGCTCCTCTTCCATCTCGTTGGGCGCCGACGACCAGAAAGACTCCTGGTAGCCGGCGTCGGCCTGGCAGAAACAGCGCAGGCAGAAGGGACATAACTTCGTCGGGGTCCGCGCGCTGCAGGCACACCACACCGCGGACGTCGCGTCGAACTCGCCCAGACAGGACCAGCACTGGGTCGGGTGTTCTTGAGGCACGCATTCACCCGAAGCACCCGGTCAATTGCCCTCGCCCCGACCTTTTCGGGCACACGTCGAGGGCTCCGGGACACGTGCGCAATATAGGTTCGAGGTGCGCTATTTTCAAGAAAGGCAACGACTTGTGCCTTTTTTCACGCTTGACGCTCGCCGGTGCGTGTGTTAGGTTGCCGTCCTCCCCGGAGGCAGGATGCTCGCCGCGGCCGGTCCGCCCAAAGCCACGCCACTCAACGATCTCCACCGGGAGTTGGGTGCGCGATTGGTGGACTTCTCCGGCTGGGAAATGCCGGTCCAGTACACGTCGATCCTCGAAGAGCACCGCGGAGTGCGGAGCGGTGCGGGCCTGTTCGATGTGAGTCACATGGGAGAGATCGAGATCCGGGGCGGCGAGGCCCTGGCTCTCATCCAGCGGCTGACCTGCAACGATGCGGCCTGCCTCGAACCGGGGATGGCTCAATACACGGTTCTGACCTCCCCCGAAGGAACCTTCGTTGACGACCTCCTCGTCTATCGGCGAGGGCCGCACGAATATTTACTCGTCGTCAACGCCGGGAACACAGCGAGCGCTTTCGCGTGGCTGGCTCGCCATGCAGAAGGGGACGTCGAGGTCGTCGACGCCTCCGGAAACTGGGCCCTGATCGCCCTGCAGGGTCCGCGATCGCTGTCGATTCTGCAGCCGCTTGTCGAGGCCGACCCGGCGCCGTTGCGCGGGTACCGCTTCATGGAAAGCCGGGTGTCGGGGCATCACGCGATCGTTTCGCGAACCGGTTACACCGGTGAGGACGGCTTCGAGATCTACCTTCCCTCCGACGGGGCGCCCGACGTCTGGCGCGCCCTTCTCGAGGCAGGGAAGGAGGCCGGTCTCAGGCCGTGCGGTCTCGCCGCGCGCGACACTCTCCGCCTGGAGGCGGGGATGCGTCTGTACGGGAACGATATCGACGCCACGACCACGGTGCTCGAGGCGGGGCTGGAAGGGATCGTGAAGTGGGGCAAGGGAGGGTTCATCGGACGTGAGCCGCTCGTGCTCGAGAAGGAACGGGGCGTGGCTCGCCGACTCGTCGGCTTCGAGCTGGAGGAACGGGGCGTGCCGCGCCAGGGATACCCGGTGCTGGTGGACGGGGAGACAATCGGGCGGGTCACCTCCGGTACACTGGCACCGCATCTGGGGCGTCCGATCGGAATGGCCTATGTCCCCGCCCGTCTGGCGGAAGCGGGGACCCGGCTGCAGATCGGAATCCGGGGGCGGGAGGTGCCCGCCCGAGTCGTGCGCATGCCGTTCTATGAACGCGCCAGGTGAGGAGGAGATCTTGACTGAGGGAAACGGCAGCTACCCCGCAGACCTGAAGTACACGCGCGAGCATGAATGGGTCGCCGTGCAGGGGAAAGTGGGGACGATCGGGATCACGCAGTACGCCCAGTCGGAGCTCGGCGATATCGTCTATGTCGAGCTGCCCAAAATCGGGACCCAGGTCGTTGCCGGGGAGCGGTTCGGAACGGTCGAATCGGTCAAGGCGGTCTCGGAGCTGTACGCTCCGGCCTCCGGTGAGGTGATCGAAGTGAATGCCGCCCTCTCCGACACTCCGGAAACCCTGAATCAGGATCCGTACGCTGAAGGATGGATCGTCAAGATCACCATCGCCAACCCCGATGAGATCGGCACGCTCCTGAGCGCCGCCGACTACCGCAAGCATGTCGAGGATGAAGCCAACTGACATGGGGGACGCGCACCGTTACATCCCGGCCTCCGAGGCGGATCGCCGGGCCATGCTCCGTGCGATCGGACGCCGGAGCATCGACGAGCTGTTCGCCTCAATCCCCGCGAACCTGCGCGTGCGCGGCGATTTGGAGATCCCCGGCCCGCGGTCGGAGATGGAGCTGCTCACCGACCTCAAGACCATGGCGGCGGGCAACCGGCCGATCGAGGCGGGTGACCAGTTTCTTGGAGGCGGAGCGTACCGTCACTACATCCCCTCCGTCGTCGATCATCTGATCGGGCGCACTGAGTTCTACTCCTCCTACACCCCGTATCAGCCGGAGATCAGCCAGGGGACATTGCAGGCGATCTTCGAGTACCAGACCCTGATCTGCCAGCTGACCGAGCTCGATCTGTCGAACGCTTCCATGTATGACGGCGCGTCGGCTCTGGCGGAGGCTGTTCTGATGGCGGAACGGGTAAAAAAGCGCGGACGAGTGGTGGTGGCGGACGCCGTTCACCCGGAATACCTCGAGGTGGTCCGCACCTACCTCTCCAGCATGGAGATATCGCTCGAGGTCTTCGGCCATGGCGAGGACGGGAAGGGAGATCCGGCCATGGCACGGCGTGCGCTCGGCGAGGGAGCGAGCGCGCTGGTCGTGCAGCATCCGAACTTCTTCGGATGCCTCGAGGAGGTCGAGGCCTTCGCCGCCGAGGCGCGAACGGCCGGCGCGGCGCTGATCGTCGTCGTGACCGAGCCGGTCGCTCTCGGGCTTCTCAAGGGGCCCGGCGCCCAGGGCGCGGATATCGTCGTCGGCGAGGCGCAGTCGTTCGGCGTCCCGCTCTCGTTCGGCGGGCCGTATCTTGGATTCCTGGCCGCCCGCCAGCCGTATCTTCGCAGCATACCCGGAAGGCTGGTGGGGGAGACCCGGGACCTGGAGGGCCGTCGCGGCTATGTTCTGACGCTGTCGACCCGGGAGCAGCACATCCGCCGCGATAAGGCGACTTCCAACATCTGCACCAACGAGGGGCTGTGCGCCATGCAGGCCTCGATATTCATGGCGATACTGGGTCGTGAGGGGCTTCGCGATCTGGCGCGTCACAATCACGCCAAGGCGGTCTACGCTCGCGAACGAATCGGCGGAGCGTCCGGCTGCCGCATCGTGCACGATGCCCCGATGTTCAACGAATTCGTCGTGCGGCTGCCGATCGATGCGCAGGAAGCGGTCGACAGCCTGGGACAGAGCGGGATCATGCCGGGCATCCCGCTGTCGAGGTATTTCGAGGGGCGCGATCGCGACCTGCTGGTCTGCGCCACTGAAATTAACCCACGAACCGCCATCGATCGCCTCGTCGATGCGCTGGGAGGACTTGGCTGAGATGCAGCCGCGAAGCCTGCGTGAACCGGAACAGCTGTTGTTCGAGGTGTCGCGCTCCGGGCGGCGCGCGCACGCCCTGCCGCCGCTCGACGTGCCCGATCCACCCGACGGCTCGATCGATCCGCGCCACCTGCGCGATCGGATCGAGGGTTTCCCCGAGCTGAGCGAGACCGAGGTGGTGCGGCACTATACGCGGCTGTCGCGGCTGAACTTCGCCATCGACCTCGGACTCTACCCGCTCGGCTCCTGCACGATGAAATACAACCCGAAGATCAACGAGGTGGTGGCGCGCCTGCAGGGGTTCGCGGACGCGCATCCGCAGATGCCGGAGCGGTTCGTCCAGGGGTGCCTGCGGCTGATGCGCGAGCTCGAGCGCGCTCTGTGCGCCATCTGCGGGATGGATCGCTTCACGCTGCAGCCGGCCGCGGGCGCGCAGGGGGAGCTGGCCGGCATCATGATGGTGCGCGCCTACCACCGTGATCGCGGGAACCCCCGCAAGACCGTCCTGATCCCCGATTCGGCGCACGGCACCAATCCCGCGAGCGCCGTCCTGTCGGGGTATCGCGTCGAGCAAGTCCCATCCAACGCGCGGGGGTGCATCGATGTGTCGGAACTGCGCCGGAGGATGAACGAGGACGTGGCGGTCCTGATGCTGACCAATCCGAACACCCTCGGAGTGTTCGAGTCGGAGATCGAGGAGATCGCCCGCGTGTTGCATGCAGGCGGGGGGCTGCTTTACATGGACGGCGCGAATCTGAATGCCTTCGTCGGCCTGGCCCGGCCGGGCGATATGGGTGTCGACGTCCACCATCTCAATCTGCACAAGACCTTCTCGACTCCGCACGGCGGCGGCGGGCCGGGCGCCGGCCCGGTCGGAGTGAAATCGATCCTGGAGCCGTACCTGCCGCGGCCGACGATCGCGGAACGGGACGGCAGCGTTCAGCTCGAATACGATCGGCCGCAGAGCATCGGCCGCATGCGCTCGTTTTTTGGAAATTTCGGCATGCACGTGCGCGCCTACGCAGACATCCTCGCGCTCGGATCCGAGGGACTGCGCCGCGTTGCCGAGACGGCCGTCCTGAACGCCAACTATGTGCGCGAGAGACTCGTGCCGACATACCATCTCCCGTACGATTCCCCTTCGCTGCACGAGGTGGTGGTGTCGGATCGACACCAGGAGGCCGTCGGCGTGCACACCCTGGACATCGCCAAGCGTCTCATGGACTACGGATTTCACCCTCCGACGATCTATTTCCCGCTGATCGTGAAGGGGGCACTGATGATCGAGCCGACGGAGAGCGAAAGCCGCGAGGAGCTCGACGCCTTCATCAACGCGATGCTCCGGATCGACGAGGAGGCCCGGCGCGATCCCGAACTGGTCCGGACATCACCGCACACAACGCCGATCCGCCGGCTTGATGAGGTCGGGGCGGCACGCCATCCCGTGCTGCGCTGGCGGCCGCCTCAGGGTGTGCCGCCCGGACCGGCGCCGGTCAGTTCAGGCACACGCCGTCGGGCAGCATCTTGATCACCATCTTCGAAAACAACCGCATCTGACATCCGAGAGCCTCGACCTCGTTGCCGGTCTTGCGGGAGATGTAGCGGAAGGCGCAGTTGCGGCAGTCGCCGTTCCAGCAGTACTTGCTGTAGGCGAGTTCGAGGTTCATAAACTGCAGGACGCGCAGCAGTGTGTTGTTCTCGGGGACCTCGTAGGCGCGCCCGTTGATCGTGACTGTGATCAGCTTTTCATACGGTTCGAGGACCGCCGACTCCGCCACGACGCGCACTCCTCCCGAGGCATTGACCCTGTTCAATTTAGGTTGTGGTCCGCTGGGCGGCAAGCGTGGCGGGGGTTTGAGACGGGTCGCCCGTCAGGGCAGGAATTTCAGTCGGCGCAGGTGCGGGTAGAGACGCTCGAGCGGAAGGCCGATCACGTTGGTGTAACTTCCTTCGACGGATCGGATCATCAGCGCCCCGATTCCCTGCAGCGCATAGGCGCCGGCCTTGTCCGCCCCCTCGCCGGTCGCCACGTACCAGTCGATCTGCGCCGGCGTCAGCGGCGTGAACTCGACCCGCGAGACGACCTGCTCGGTGTGCAATTCCTCCTCCGGCAGCGTCCTGAGAGCCAGTCCGGTGATCACCGCGTGGACCCGGCCGGCCAGACGCGCCAGCATCGTGCGCGCTTCATCGGAATCGCGCGGTTTGGAGAGGATGTCGCCATCCACCACGACGAGGGTGTCGGCTGCGACGACGAGCGCCGGTGAGAGGTGCGCCGCCGCGGCGACCGCCTTCTCGCGCGCCAGCCGTTCGGCCAGATCGCCGGCCGATTCACCGGGGCGGGCCGTTTCGTCGATGCCCGAGGGATGGATCTCGAACGACAGGCCGGCCTGGCGGAGGAGGTCGGCGCGGCGCGGGGAAGCCGAGGCGAGCACCAGGAGCCTGTCGGGCATACCTCGAATCCCTCAGACGCGTCGGAAGAAGACGACGAGCGCGACCAGCGCGCCGATCCCCCCGAGCAGGCTTACCCGGATACCCAGCCCGATCGTCAGCTGCAGCACACGCAGGTCGATGTCGAGAGGGGAGGTCGTCCCGAGGTAGGTGCCCGCGGAGAGGACACGTCCGATCGACCCCTCGGGGAACGCCTTGCTGAGCAGGTCGCCGACCGCCGTGCCCAGCATCGCGGCGAGCAGCACGATGACGAGAAGATGCCAGAAGTGCAGCGAAGTGCGCGCCATCGGCGAAGCCCCATCAGATGCACCGTGGAGACCCGGCTTCGGCCGGGGCGGCGCTCACTCTAATCGATCGATCGCGGCCACGCAAGAAAAGGGCGCCGTTTGACCATGGTCGGTAGCGATCCTATAATTTCCCGCGTACTCGAGAACGCAAAATCAGGATCGGTGGACCGGGAGCCGCTTTGATACGCAAGCACGCGATCATCATCCTTCTGCTCGCCACGCTCGGCGGCAGCGCCGCACCGCAGCCGGCCCGGCCCGCGTTGCTGCCGGGCGGCCCGGCGCCCGATCTGAACCTCGTCTTCACTTCCCAGGTCATCGGCTGGATCGAGCCCTGCGGCTGACCCCGTAATCCCAAAGGGGGTCTGGCCCGGCGGGCCGGTTATCGCCAGCTCGTGCATGACACTTACCCCGAAACCCCGGTGGTCTTCGTCGACGCGGGATCCTTCGCCGGAGATCCCGGAGTCCCGGGGAAGATGCAGACCGATGCCCTCGTCGAGGGGATGAACGCGCTCGATTACCTGGTGGCAAACGTCAGCCCGGTCGATCTGGGTCACGGTCTCGAAGCCTTCGAAATATGGCGCGAGCGTGCCGAGTTCGAGTTCATCTCCGCCAATCTGGTCTGGCAGGACAGTGGTGATCCGGTCGTTGCGGCGACCGCAATCCGCAAGGTCAACTTGCGGGACGGAGCCAAGACGCGATCGGTGCGTCTCGGATTCATTGGTCTGACGAGCAACGATCCGGCTTTCATGCTTGAGGGGCCGGATGGTCGCCGGGTCGTCACCATCGATCCGATCACCGCGGCGGTGAAGCACCTGCCTGCACTGCGGAAGAAATCCGACGCCGTGATCGCGCTGGTGAATTTCACCCTCAAGGAATCGCGTGTCCTGCCGAAAAAGGTGGAGGGGATCGATCTGATCCTCGGCGGACACGGCCGCGAGCGCACGCGCACCGACGACTTTCCAGAGGACACGAAGTTCGGGCGCACCCGAATCATGTACATTGGCCACCAGGGGCAGAACCTCGGAGAGCTGCGGCTGCGATTCGGCAAAGAGGGCCGAATCGAAGCGAACGAGCGGCACGTTCACCAGCTGACCCGTGACTGGCCCGAAGATCCGGTGCTTGCCGAACTGATGGAGCGCACCAAGATAGCGATCAACGAGCACAACCGGGAGCTGGCGATGGCCTCCAACCCGTTCGCTCAGTCCAGGCCGGAGACGACCGGCGCGTTCACCGGCTCGGAGCGTTGCGGTTCGTGTCACGAAGAGGCCTATGCGATCTGGAAGAAGAGCCGGCATGCGCACGCCTTCGACATCCTGGTCGACGAGAACCAGAATTTCAACCCGCGCTGCGTCGGGTGCCATACGATCGGGTTCGGGAAGCCCTCCGGGTTCGTCAACGTCCGCAGCACCCCGGGTCTGGTCCATGTCGGATGCGAGTCCTGTCACGGGCCGTCGCGCGATCACCCCGATGTCATCGAGGCCGGATTCGGTCGAGCGACGTCCACCGGATGCGTCACCTGCCACACGAAAGACAACAGTCCCGAATTCGATCCCGCCACCTACATCCCGCCGATAAGGCACTGGGCCGACGGGCCGGCCGACCGCTGAGCCGTTTCGGACCACCGCGCGCGGAGGCGCGCTCCTTGATCTACCCCCGGGGGACGTATAACTTACATGCCATGAAGGAGAAAATGCCCCCCGAGGGGGTGAAGGACGGGCAGACCGGGCGGGTTCTGGCGCTCGATCTGGGTGATCGGCGCATCGGCCTGGCGATCAGCGATCCGCTCCG
>JAZGDH010000026.1:0-7347 GCA_036477555.1 Acidobacteriota bacterium | reverse complement strand
TGAAGGCGCAGATTCCCTTGTGCCGCAGGGAGGGGTCGATTGTGGCGTAGACGATAAATGTATCTGCCGCGACCCCGTTGGTGACGAAGACCTTGTTGCCATTCAGGATGTAGCGGTCGCCGCGCTTGACCGCTCGGGTCCGCAGGGCGGCCGAATCGGAGCCGGCGCCGGGCTCGGTGAGACAGTAGGCGCCGAGGCGTTCACCACGAGCGTGGGGTACGAGATAGGTGCGCTTCTGCTCCTCAGTGCCGAAGCGAAGCAGCGGGCCGCAGACGAGTGAATTGTTGACGGAGAGAATGACGCCGGTCGAGGCGCAGGCCCTCGAAACCTCCTCGATGGCGATGACGTACGAGACCGCGTCGAACCCGGCTCCCCCATATTCTTCGGGGACCATCATCCCGGTCAGGTTGAGTTCTGCCGCGCGGCGGTAGTTGTCAATCGGGAACTCACGACTGCGATCGAGATCTGCTGCGCGGGGCTTGAGGACCTCCTCCGCAAATGAACGGACCGTATCGCGGATGAGGATCTGATCGCTCGAAAGCTCGAAATCGAAAGACACGTCAGGCCTCTGTTTCGACGAGCCCGAATCGACCGTCGGAACGTTTGTAAATGACCGCGATCTGCTGAGATTCCTCGTTTACAAAGACGACGAAGGGATCGCGCGAGCCGCGCGCCTGAACGAGCGCCTCGGTCACCGACATCGGCTTGGCCGGTACGAGGCCCATGTGGACGACGCCGGCCGGCTCACCGCTCTTCCCGGAGCTCCGGCGGTTCACCCGCGTGGAGGCGATGCGCCGGGACGCGGTGCGCCCGCGCTTGCGTCGTCCGCGTATCCGGTCATGATGTTTCTTAGCCTGAGCCATGAGTCGGTCGACGCACACGATCACCGCATCCTGGAAAGTCTTCGCGTCCGCGCGAGCCGTCAGCTTCACAGTGCGCGCCTTGACGATGATTTCGGCCAGACAACTGCGCTTTTCGAGTGTGAGAATGACGTGTGTGTCGAGAATCGTATCCAGAACGCGCTCGAGCTTGGTCAGCTTCTCTTCAGTGAAGGCCTTGAGTGCCCGGCCGAGGCGCGTCTTCCTCCCGGTGAACAGAACCTTCATGGCCGACTCCTCTAACGAAAACCCTGCCGTCTTTCATTCGAGGAGCGGATGCGCAGCTCCTCTCGGTACTTGGCCACGGTGCGGCGGGCGATCCGGAGCCCCTCCGAGCTTAGCGCCGTGACGATCGCCGCATCGGACAGGGGGGACTTGAGGTCCTCCTCCGCGATGATCTTCTTGATCCGCTCTTTCACGGTCAGTGAGGAGACATCCGATCCCTGAGCGGTGCTGATGCCGGAGTGAAAGAAGAACTTCATTTCAAACAGGCCGCGCGGCGTGTGCATGTACTTCAGATTGACCACCCGGCTCACGGTCGATTCGTGCATTCCGATGTCCTCCGCAACATTCTTGAGGATCAGCGGCCGCAGGTGTTCGTACCCGTAGTCGAGGAAGTTCTGCTGATGTTTCACGATACTGCGGGCGACCTTGTAAATAGTCCGCTGTCGCTCTTCGAGGCTCTTGATAAGCCGGAAAGCGGATCGGAATTTCTCGCGGACATAGTCGCGGGTCTCGCGCGACACTTCGGTATTGCCCCTGTCGATCATCCGCTTGTAGAAGGAGCTGATGCGAAGGCGCGGAAGTCCTTCCTCATTGAGGAGGATGGTGAACTCCTTGTCGATCTTGACGACGTAAACGTCCGGAACGACGTAATTGTTGCTTCCCTGCTTGTACTTTTTGCCGGGCTTGGGATCGAGGTGACGGATCGTCTCCACGCATTCGACGATCTCCTCCACAGGAAGATCCAGTGCCGTGGCGATGTCGCGGAACCTGCGTGACTGCACCCGGGAGAGGTGCTCCTTGATGATCGACTCGACGGGTGTTCCCTCCATGTCGTGGAAGGCGGCCTGGATGAGCAGGCATTCGCGCAGATCGCGAGCCGCGATCCCCGGTGGGTCGAACTCCTGAACCAGATGGAGAGTGTGCTCGACCTCGTCCATCGGGTACGGCCCCATGGCCGCGATTTCATCGAGGGATGCCTGCAAATAACCCTCGTCTCCGATGTTTCCGATAATGGCGCGGCCGATCTCCTTCTGACGGGCGGTCCCGAGGTTCATGTCGAGCTGCCAGAGCAGGTGGTCGTAGAGGCTCTGCGGCTTGGTCAGCACGTTCTCGAGCGGGCGGGTTTCGATCTCTTCGGGCCGGCTCCGCGGCACGTAGGAAAGATCCATGTAATCCTGAAAGTATGCCTCGTAGTCGATTTCGTCGAAGGAGTCCTTCTCGGCGTCGTCCTTGGCCGCCGCCTCCGTCTCGGGCGCCTCGGCGCTCTCGTCGCCGTCGTTCTTGTCCTCGGCGGAGGCCTCGGGAGACTCCTGCATCTCCTCGAGGAGCGGGTTCTCGGTCAGCTCCTGGGTGATTTCCTGCTGCAGCTCGAGCTTGGTCATCTGCAGCATTTTGATCGCCTGCTGCAGCGATGGCGTCATGATCAATCTCTGCGCCATCTTCAGATTGAGTTTCTGTTCGAGTGCCATGATTTCCCGCGCCGTGTCGACGCGCCCCTTCTCAGTCCGCCGGATAGGCTCCGGGCGGGACCTCAACCGAGTCCCCACCAAGGAGACGGAAATTCGCTCCCAGGTAGATCTCCCTCACTTTCGGATCGGCCGCCAGCTGGTCCGGGCTACCCTTCCGGAAGATCCTGCCCTCCGCGATGATATAGGCCCGATCGCAGATGCGCAGCGTTTCCTGGACATTGTGGTCGGTCATCAGAAGGCCAATACCCTTCCGCTTTAATTGATAAATGATTTTCTGGATATCTGCAACCGCAATCGGGTCGATTCCTGAAAATGGCTCGTCCAGAAGCATGAATGAAGGTGAAATGACGAGGGCCCTTGCGATCTCGGCTCGACGGCGTTCGCCACCGGACAGGTTGTAGGCGCGGCTGCGCGCGAGGTGGGCTATCTTCATCTCCTCGAGGACGGATGCTGTGCGCTGCCGGATCTCCTCCCGGGGCATGTCCAGGGTCTCGAGGATGGCGATCAGATTCTCCTCCACCGTCATCTTGCGAAAGATCGATGGCTCCTGGGGGAGATAGCTGATGCCACTGCGGGCGCGCAGATACATTGGAAGGCGGCTGACATCGTGTCCCCCAAGCAGGACCCGTCCGGCATCCGGACGCACCAGCCCGACCACACAGTAGAAGGTTGTGGTCTTGCCTGCGCCGTTCGGGCCTAGCAGGCCGACGATCTCGCCGCTCTCGATGTGAAGGGATATGTCCCGGATGACCTCACGCCGGCGGTAGCTCTTGGCGAGGCCCTCAATGACGAGTTTGAGGCTCAACGGAAGGAACGTCCTTGCTTTCTTCGGGCGTCAGGGTGATCCAGGTCCGGCCACCTGCGGATTCCGTAAGAATCCTATCGCCGGCTAGATCGAAAGTCAACGTTCGGCCCCGCATCGTACGGCCGGTTGCGACGTCCACGACCTCCGCGAGACCGTTCTCGTCCTTCAGGATCAGCAGCTCTTGTCCGCTGAGGTACTCGGCGCTCTCGGCCGTTCCATACATGTCCTCCCGTTTCACGGCCACCGATTCCCGCGCCTCGACGCGATCGAGCCGGCGGCCGGTCGCTCCGTCGGTCAGGTAGGCGTCCATGGAGTCGGCCGTCAGCTTTGCATCGAGGCGTGTGAGGCTGACCCGACCCCGATAGGAGGCGATTCCCCGGGCGTGGTCCACGATCAGATTGCGGGCGGTAATCGAGGTGACCGAGGGGGCGCCGCCACGCCGACCGGGCATCGAGGGTTGCGTGAACCGGGATATCACCTTGCCGGTCGCCCGCAGCTGGTTCGCGATTTCGTCCAGAACGATCGTGTCGGCCTGAATACTGTGGCCCTCTTGCCAGGCGCGTGCCGATCCCGAATAGGTGATCAGGCGCCCGGCTCCTTCTGCGCGGAGCGTCGCGGCCTGGAAAGACAGGGCCGATCCCGAGGCCAGGCCGGCCTCCCCGTCGGTTGTCTGATCCCCCTGTGGTAACGAGACGGTCCTGACGTCGCCGCGCGCTTCGAGCAGATCACGCCCGGGGTGGAGGTCGATCTCCTGAGCCGCGATCCGATTTCGATCGCTCAGGACCACCGGATCGCCCCGCAATTCGAGCAGATCCGCATCACGATTGTAGCGCGCCGAGCGGCTCCGCGACGTGTACGGTCCCGAGCTCACGCGACAGGATCCGGAGGCCTCCGCCTCCTCAATCGCTTCCGTCGGGGAGGTAAAGCGCGCGGTGAGGCTGTCGGCGCGCAGCTCGCTCATTCGCGCATCCGATTGGGATGCGAAGGAGGCGATCACATCACCGAAAGCGTTGAGACGGGTCACCTGAGAACGGTCCGGGCTGAACCAGAGCTTGAGATAGTTGCCCCGAAGCACTTCCGTCCCGCGAACGAGCTTCACGTCGTCGGTGAATACGATCGTATTGTCATCCAGCCATGTGACGAGATCGCCAGATGTGATCTCGGTGCCGGCGCCACCCCCGGCGCCGGTCGTCCGAAGACGCACCCGATCGGGGATCTTGATGCGCCGCTCACTAACGAGATAGTTCAGGCCTCGTCCCTCACCTTCCAGACCGTCAAGGGAGAAGCGGATGGGATCGGCGGTGAAAATCATGTCCCGCTCGCTGTCGTAGAACAGAACATCCGTCTCGAGGGATAAACCGGTCGAAGAGTGGATCTCGACGTCGCCGGTCAACTGGGCACGGCGCTTGGAAGGGTCGAAGTGCCCCGTGCGGCCTGCGATACTGATCGTTCCGCCGTCCTCGTCGTGGATCGTGAGCTGCACGCCGTCGAGCAGTTTGCGCTCGCCGGCATAGCCGGTCACTGTCCTGGCCTTGAGGGTGAACGCGGGTCGTCCTTCGCGCGTGCCGTTGATGGCGAACGCCTCCGCCTGATCGACGACCGGTCCCTCACCGGCCGTCGCGTTGGCCATGGTGATGTCGGTCTGGGGCTGGTTGCGCCGGCCGTAGGTCATGGCCAGAGCGAGGGTCACGCCCGCGAGCGCCACGAGGACGAGGAGACGCAAGGCGCGGACCACACGGGCGGAACGCACCTGGACCCCCTTGTGTCCGATCGGTGTCCTGCGGGGGGCGTCGGCAGTCATGTCAGCGTGCGGTCAGAAATTCATTAGGGCGCGGAGACTCGTCGCCGTAGTCATAAAAGCCGCGACCGGTCTTGCGTCCGTGAAATCCCGCCAGGACCATCCTCTTCATCAGCGGGGGGGGAGCGAATCGGCGCTCGCGGAACTCATCGAACATGATGTCTGCAATGTACACTGTCGTGTCGATTCCGACCAGGTCGAGCAGGGTCAGCGGCCCCATCGGATGCCCGCATCCCATCTTCATGCCGAGATCAATATCCGCAATCGTGCCGATCCCCTCCTCGAGGGCGCGCACGGCATCCAGCAGGTAGGGCACCAGCAGGCGGTTCACTATGAATCCGGTTCGATCGGTGGTGCGGATCGGCGTCTTGCCGAGCGAACGGGCGAATCCCGTGACGGTTTCTTCCACGCCCGGCTCGGTGAGAACGGTTCGTGCCACCTCGACCAGCTTCATGAGGGGCACCGGGTTGAAAAAATGAAGCCCCATGAATCGCTGCGGCCGGCCCGTTGTCGCCGCCATCCGCGTAATTGACAGCGAGGATGTGTTGCTCGCGAAGATCGCCTCCGATTTAACGATCGTCGCGAGGCGTCCAAAGATCTCTTTCTTCAGGTCGAAATTCTCAACGATCGCCTCGACAACGATGTCGCAGTCCGCGAGCCCGGCGAGATCGGTGCTGCCGGCCAGCCGGGAGAGGGTCGCCTCCCGGTCCTCCGGCGTGACCTTGCCTCGGGAGACTCCGCTGGATAGAAATTTGTCGATGCGGGCCAGACCGGCATCGAGGATCTCCCGGGACACCTCGACCACGACGGTTGGATATCCGGCCTGAGCCGACACCTGCGCTATTCCTGAACCCATGAGCCCGCAACCCAGGACCCCCACCCGCTCGATCGGCATCACGTCCCCCCCCTGGATGCGTCGCGGGACCCGCTGGCGGGGCTTCCGTTTTGAAGCGATTCGACCACGGCCGCGATCCCCTGACCGCCGCCGATGCAGGCGCTGGCGATGCCGTACCGCCCGCCACGACGTCGCAACTCGAGAAGCAACGTCAGGACGAGTCGAGTGCCGGTGGCACCGAGAGGATGCCCGAGAGCGACGGCTCCCCCATTGACGTTGACCCGTTCCCGGTCGAGTTTCAGCTCCCGCTCGACCGCGACATACTGGGCAGAGAAGGCCTCGTTGATTTCGAACAGGTCGATCTCTTCGAGGCGCAACCCGGTGCGCTCGAGCGCGGCGCGGATACTCGGCACCGGCCCGATCCCCATGATTCTCGGCGAGACGCCGGCGGCAGCGTACCCGATGATCCGCCCCAGGGGACGCACTTCGATTTCCGACGACAGTCGCGGAGAGGCCAGCATGACGGCGGCGCCGCCATCTACGATCCCGGAAGCATTCCCTGCCGTGACGAACCCCTTGCCGCCGAAAGCGGCCGGCAGGCGGGCGAGATCCTCGAGCGTCGTTCCGGGTCGTCGGTGGTTGTCTTCCGTGACCGCGATCTCCTTGCCCCGTTCTTTCACCGTCACCGGAACAATCTCATCATCCATGCGTCCGGCCTTATAGGCGGCCTCCGCCGCCTGCTGACTTCTCAGCGCGTAACGATCCGCCTCCTCGCGCGAGATGCCGAGATCCTCCGCAAGATTCTCCGCCGTCTGCGACATCGAGAAGCCGCAATGGGTATCCATCAAGGCCGTGATCAGTGAGTCCTCGAGGGTGATGTTTCCCATCTTCGTGCCGGTCCGCAGACCGCGCGCGACATGCGGAGACTGGGTCATGTTCTCCATGCCGCCTGCCAGGACGATTTCGGCGTCGTCGAGCGCGATCATTTGCGCCGCCGTGACGATTGACTGGATACCCGATCCGCAAAGCCGGTTCAGGGTGAGGGCCGGCACCGATTCGGGAACACCCGCCTTGAGGCCGACGTGACGTGCGCCATAGAGCCCGTTACCGCTCGTCGGCATGGCGTTCCCGATGACGACGTGGTTGATGCGGGAGGGAGCGATCTTGGATCGCCGGATCGCTTCTCGGGACGCGATGGCGCCGAGCTCGGTTTCGGGGATCTCGCGATAGTGGGTGTTGTAAGTGGCCATCGGCGTTCGGGCGCCCGCCACGATCAGGGCTTCGAGTGGTCGCGGCGTCATGCTCCCTCCCGGGGTCGCAGTGGCCGGGTGGTCATC
>JAZGDH010000259.1:0-5922 GCA_036477555.1 Acidobacteriota bacterium | reverse complement strand
GCGAAGCAGCAGTCGATGGACGAGGCTGAATGCTACAACTGGGCGGCGGGGAACACTGGAACCGATCCGTTCAGTCTGGCCAAACAGTCCGAACAGGATAAACAGCAGGCCGAGAAGGCGAAGCAGGACGCCAAAAACGTCGGTAAGGGCGCCGGTGCGCAGGGCGTGGTCAAGGGCGCCGCAGCGGGAGCGCTGATCGGTGAGATCGCGAACGACGATGCCGGTAAAGGAGCGGCCTACGGTGCTGCGGCAGGAATGGTCCGCGGCCGGCGCAAGGGGAGACAGGCGCAGAAGCAGGCGGAACAGCAGGCCGAGCAGCAGGCGCAACAGGCCCAGGCGGTGACGGGGGAGGCGCTGGGCAACTTCAAGAAAGCGTTCAGCGTCTGCCTCGAGGCCAAGAACTACATGGTCAAGTTCTAGCCTGCGTCCGATTCCAGTCTGCCTCCGGCGCGACGGAGTCGGTCGTGTCCGGGTGCGGCCCATGGGAGGATCCCCATGCTCGAAGAGCGGGGTGGATGGTTCGTCCTCAACGTGAGGGATGCGCGGTGGGTGGAGAGCCCCGAATTCGGGCGGCGGTGTCTGTTCGAGAAGGACGAGCCGTTCCCGCAGACCGGTGTGCGGCTCGCGGTTCTCGAGCCGGGCAAGCCGAATTGCCGGTATCACCGCGAGGGGGCCCAGGAGGATTTCCTGGTTCTGTCGGGGGAGTGTCTTCTGCTCGTCAACGGTGAGGAGCGAAGTCTGAAGGCGTGGGACTACGTCCATTGCCCGCCGGCGGTGAGCCATGTGTTCGTGGGTGCGGGAGACGGTCCCTGCGTGATTCTGATGATCGGCCACCGCCCTCCGGAGATCGAGATCTTCTACCCGAAGAACGATCGCGCCCGGAGCTTCAACGCGGAGGCGCCGGAGCCGACGCCCGATCAGCGCGTGGCCTACTCGGATGTCACGCCCTTGAAGCCGATCGATCCGCCGCCGTGGCCGATCGCGTAAACGTCAGCGAGGGCGGCCTGACCCGGATCCTATCGTGACCCGAATCGGGGAGGTGGCGGTGTTCAGACTGATGAATGAGTTCAACCGCGCCATGCTGGGGTCGTTGGCGAAGCCGTGGCGGCTCTGGCTCGCGCTTCTGCTGGCGGCCAACATGGTCGTCCCGCTCTTCTTCATCGGGACGATCGAAGGGATCGCCGTCCTCGTCGCCTTCGTCGTTTCGGCGATCCTCCAGATGATGATCTTCCGCTCGAAGGGGTACGTGCGGCTTCTGGGAGCGGGTCACGCGCCGTGGGTCGTTCTTCTCGCCTGGCTCATCCCGAGAATCCCCGAAGCACCCGCCGCAACCGTTTTCGGGATCTGGATCGTCGCGGTGGTCGTCGTGGACGGAATCTCACTGACCATCGACGCGATCGAGGTGGCGCGCTACATCGGCGGCGATCGGACCCCGACCTATCGCTTCGGTGTAACGGGGCGCGTGTAACGGGTCTCGCAGCGCTCCGGAATCAGCGCGGCCGGATCCAGACCTCCATGCTGGGGGAGAGGATGAGGCGTCCGCCGCTGACCGCATGCGCCAGATCGGCGATCGCCGCGATCATCCCCTTCGCAGCCCGCACCGGCCAGTCACGTCGAAACGATTGGTAAGGATCGCCCCTCGATAAACGCGCCGGGCGCAGCTCGAGCCGGAGCGGACGTTCCGCTGCGAGGATGTTTCCGAGCACCTTCATCGTGCGCGGCTCGTAGTTGAACCACTGGTAGACGACCGGGTTCGGAAGGCCGAGCCGTCGTCCCGCGGCCCCCCAGAGCCGATCATAGAGTCGGAGGATCGCGTGCTGACGCAGGCGCATGTAGAGCGCCCCGCCCGGAGCCAACCGTGCGAGCGCACGGCGCAGTTCGCGCACCGGATCCTCGACGTACATGAAGACGTCCCAGTAGGTGATCAGGTTGAACCCGCTCCAGTCGGAGGGAAGGTCCTGCAGCGTGCCGGGATGCACGCGCAGTCCGCGGCGCGAGGCATTGTCGGCGATGCGCCGGCTCGGCTCGATGCCGCACGCCTCCCAGCCGCGCCGCACTGCCCGCTCTACGAAGTCACCCCAGCCGCACCCGACGTCGAGCAGTCGGCCGGGCCGGGGGCTGATTCGCCTGCCGGCCTCGTCGAGGAAGGCGTCGAAGAGAGGAACGCGCCCGCGGCGCACGGCGGCGGTCGGCTCGCGAGTCTCGTAATGCTCGACGAGATCCGGCATCTCGAGATGATGCTCGGCCCAGACGAGCGCACATGCGCCGCAGGCCACGAATCCCTTCCGCAGTGCGGGGCGCGGTGGTACCCCACGATTGCCACAGATGGGACACGTTGTCGGAAATGGCTCGGCCTTCGTTTTGACTGCGGGTGTGATCACGTCTTCGGATGATTTGCGCGGCCGGCGCGATGCCCGGCGGGGCCGCCGGGAGCGACGCGGTGCTCCACGTCCTCTTTGCGCCGGCTCGTGCCGCACCGATCCAGGATGCGCTCCATGGTGTCGTAGATCAGCCCGATCTCCTCGTCGGTCACGCAGTAAGGCGGGACGGTGTAGAGGACGTTCCCGAGCGGTCGCAGGAGGACGTTGCGGGACAGCGCCTCTTCGTACATGCGCAGCCCGAGCGTGGAGAAGTAGCCCGGGGGCCCGGTGAGGTCGATGGCGCCGATCGTTCCGAGGTGGCGGGCGTTGCGACTCGCGGGGTGTGAAGCGAGATGGTCAACCCTTCGCGCGGTGAGATCGCAGATCTCCCCAATCCGCTGCCGGCATTCGCTCGCCTCGAGGATCGCCCACGATGCGATCCCGGCCGCACATGCAATCGGGTTGCCGGCGAAGGAGTGACCGTGCATGAGCGCCTTCGTCCGATCCTGCGACAGGAAGCCCTCGAAGATCTCCTCGGTCGCGAGCGTCGCGGCGAGCGGCAGGAAGCCGCCGGTCAGCCCCTTGGACAGGCATATCAGATCGGGCCGGACGCCGGCGTGCTCGAAGGCGAAGCAGCGCCCGGTGCGATAGAAGCCGGTGAATACCTCGTCGACGATGAGAAGGACGCCCGCTTCACGACAGAGCCTCTCCGCCTCGGTCAGAAACGCCGCCGGGTAGAATCGCATCCCTCCCGCCCCCTGCACGAGCGGCTCGACGATCATCGCGGCGTGTTCGCAGGGATGCCGGCTCAATATTCGCGCCAGAGCGGCCGTATCGCCCGGCGCCACGAAATCGACCGGCGGCAGCAGCGGACGAAAGATGCCGTGAAACCCCTCCGGCTCGCCGACCGCCATCGCGCCGAAGGTGTCGCCGTGGTAGGCGTCCGACAGGGCGATGAACCGACGGCGCGGCGTGCCGCCACGATTGATGTGGTACTGGTACGCCATCTTCAGCGCCACCTCGACCGCCGTCGATCCATTGTCGGAATAGAAGACCCGGGTGAGATCGGTGCCGGCCTCGCGCGCGGCGCCGATCAGAATCTCGGCCAGGCGGACCGCCGGTTCGTGGGTGTGGCCCGCGAGGATCACCTGTTCGAGGGTCGCGGCCTGTTCGGCCACGGCAGCGGTGATGTCGGGATGGCAATGCCCGTGCAGGATCACCCACCAGGACGAGATGGCGTCCAGAATGCGGCGGCCGTCTTTGAGGTGAAGGTGAGCGCCGCGCGCGGAAGCGACCTGAAGCGGCGTGATGCCGAGGCCGTGCTGCGTGTAAGGATGCCAGAGCGCACGCGCGTCGCGCGCGGTGAGATCGGTGCCGCTCATCGGGGGTCCTGAAGGGCGGAGCCGGAGCCGCTCATCGGCGATCCCCGAAACCGTTCATGGGCGGGTGTGGTTCGCGGCATCGCGGGGATTCACCGCGCATCCTCGTCGACGAACGAGTGCGCGTCGCCGCCCGAAAAACCGAACAGCGAACGCAGCACTGGAGTTGGGAACAGTTCCCTGGCCCGCCTGGCGATAGACTTCGGGTTAATAGAAGGCAGTCGCGGGATCTCGGCGACGATCGGGGCGGCGTCGAAGTGGGCGATCACCTCCGCCAGCCCCGGGTCCTTCTTCCCGTTCAGTACAATGCCGGCGACGGCGAGCCCGGCCGAGCGGGCCGCCTCGAGGGTCAGCAGGGTATGGTTGATCGTCCCGAGCCGGGTCGAGGCGACGATCAATGCCGGAAGATTGAGAGCGCCGACCAGATCGCGCATCGTCGCAACCGAAGTCAGAGGGACAAGAAGCCCGCCGGCCCCCTCGATGATCCAGCAGCCGCCGGACATGCGCTGCCAGCGATCGCGGATCGCGCCGGGATCGATCGTGACCCCCTCCGCAGCGGCCGCCCGATCCGGCGAGGCCGGGCGCGACAGCGAGTAGAGGGGGGGCGGAAACTCCTTCGCGCGGGCCCCGGAGAGGCGCGCCACCTGGGATGCATCGGACGTTCGGCCGGTCTGAACCGGCTTGAAGTATCCCGCCGTCTCGCCCGACCCGCGCAGCGCCGACAGGAGCATGGCGCAGGTGAGCGTTTTGCCGATACCGGTGTCGGTCCCGGTCACGAAGAGTCCCCGCTTGGATCCGCTCGACAGCGAATCGGTCATGCCTCGACCTCCTCTTCCTGAAGCATCGCGCAGAGCACCGTTGTGAATCGTGCCAGCGTCGCCTCGCCGACCGGCCAGGTCACGGTGAGGCGCAATCTCGCCGTCCCCTCGGGAACCGTTGGTGGCCGGATCGCGCGGGCATCGAACCCATTTTCTTGAAGCCGTCGGGCCGCGGCCATGGCGCGCCGGTTGTCCCCGATGACGAACGGCACGATCGGGCCCTCAATCCCCTCTACGACGCCCGGGACGGGATCGCTCGTCGCCGACACGGCCGAACGCAGCATGCCGCGGAACGCGGCGGCCCGGCGCAGCACCTCGCGGGCGCGATCCCCTCCGACCTGTGCCCAGTGATCGATCGACAACCGCAGCAGGGTCGGCAGGGCCGGGATCGGAGCGGTCGTGAAAATGAACGGACGGGCCGTGTTGACCAGGTACTCTCTCACGTGTGCGTCGCCGGCGACCCACGCCCCGCCGGCGCCGAGCGCCTTGCCGCCGGTGTGCACGGTGGCGAACACCCTTTTTGTCAGGCCGAGCGCCTGCACGAGACCACCACCCGATCCCGGCGCTCCCAGCAGTCCGGTAGCGTGCGCCTCATCGACGATCAGAAGGGCGCCGAACTCGTCGGCGAGATCGGCGAGCTCACGGAGCGGCGCCAGGTCGCCGTCGACGCTAAACAGGCTCTCGGTGACGATCACCCTGAGGCCGGTTGGATCGGGATAGCGGAAGCGCTCGAGAGTCTGCCGAAGCGCTGAGGTGTCGGCGTGCGGATAGATCACGCGCTCCGCCTTGCCGAGACGGATGCCGTCGATGATCGAAGCGTGGTTCAGCGCGTCGGAGAAAACGGTGTCGCCGGACCGCAGCAGCGAGGAGAGCAGCCCCAGATTAGCCTGGTAACCGGACGGGAAGAGGAGCGCCGTCTCACGCGAGACGAACGCCGCCAGCGCCGCCTCGACCTCGCGGTGAAGCTCGGATTCGCCGCGCAGCAGGCGCGAGCCGGTCGAACCGACGGGGCGGCCCCGCAGCGCCGCGAGAAACCGACGGCCCAGCACCGGATCGGTCGCGAAGCCGAGGTAGTCGTTCGACGATAGATCGATTCCGCCGGCTGGATCGAGCCGTCGTCCGAGACCAGCGGTATAGATTTCGGCAAGGCGTGTGGCGAGTCGATCGGGGAAGGGGCTCATCGGCACTCAGGCGCGCGGCGGTCCGGTCAGATCACGCAGCAGAGCATGATCCTCGTCGGCCGGAGGATTGGGGGTGGTCAGCAACCGATCCCCGAGGAAGATCGAGTTGGCGCCCGCGTAAAAGGCGAGCACCTGCGCTTCGCGCGTGAGCGAGAGGCGCCCGGCCGACAGGCGCACGCGCGAG
>JAZGDH010000258.1:0-3147 GCA_036477555.1 Acidobacteriota bacterium | reverse complement strand
TCGGACGTCCGTCGGTCGAGGAGAATCCATGATCGGACATGACGATCACGGTCGCCTCACGATCGCGCTCGAGGATCTCCCCCAGGATCTCATCCTGATAGCGATAAAAGGCGGCCACCGCCCCCCGGAAGCTCCGGTAGTCATGATCAGAGCAGAGCGAAGCGCGCGGGGGCGCGCAGTGCGCGAAGCGGTGGTTCACCTCATCAATCCCCTGAAAATAGATCGCCAGCAAATCCGGACGCCCTTCCGCATCGAGGCGGTCGAGAGCAATTCTGCGATACGTCCCGGTGGCGGCCAGGACACGTCGCAGAAGATTGATCGAATCGATCCGCTCCGCTGCCGCGGCGCCCGGACCGTCACCGGCGCTGGTGGCGGGAGCCGATCGCGCCACCTCCGCCGCGGCTAGAAACTCGGCCTCGTCGATCGTGATGAAGCGTGAGAGGCGACGATGCGTGATCTCCTCCTCGCGCACCCTGAGACGCTCGACGGTCGCCGCGTATTCGGGGGGATGGACGGCATCCGGTTCGCCGGGCACCGCCTTGATCGGGAATGTCGAATAGGCGACCCGGTCGGAGATCATGTGTCCGAGCACCTCTTCAGCCGGCCAGGTGGCCCACCAGGCGATGGTGTCGGAATGCATTCCGGCTTCGGTGAGGATGCTCCAGAGCGCCCGCACCTTGCGGAAGGTGCTGTTGATCGGAACCCTGCGGCCGGTGCGCGGATCGGTGACGAGAAAATCGTTGATGCCGTGGCGATCGGGGCTCTTGCCGGTCGCAACGGTCGTCCACAGAAGCGGGGAGAGGGTCGGACGGCTCGAGCGCAGCCGGCTCCAGACGCCTTCCTCCTTCAAGCGGGCGAGCCGCGGCAGCTCGCCGCGTGCAATCATCGGATCGATGAAATCCCAGTCGGCGCCGTCGAGACCGATCAGGATCACCCTTCGGCCGGTGTCACGTCGCTGCGAGAAGATCGCCTCGCGTTCGAAGCTCGCCCGCACCTCCGGCGACAGTCCGGCGTCGCCGATCTCGATCCGGACTCCGGACGGGAAGCGCTCGACGAGATCGCGGCGCAGGTACGCCGTCAGTTCGGCCCGGGCGGCTCCCGCGGCGAGATCGTAGGTGCCGATACGGGCGGCCCCTTGCTTGAGTAAATCGAGCACCTGCTCCTCGAGAGCGGCCGAGGCTCCGCCGGCGCCCCCATCTCGATGCAGGGTGAGGATTTCCTGATCGGAGGCTCGGACCGCGGCGGAATACGGCAGGTCGACGGTCGTTCCCTCGCGTGAGGAGACCACTGCCTGCCCCTCGCAGTGAATCTCCCCGCCGACGTATCGATCGATGCGCTGCAGGATCGGGACGCGGAGGGCGAATCCCGACCGGAGCAGGGCCGGAGTCCCTCCACCACGCCACGAGCGCACGGCGACGGCATCCGCGGGGACGCGCACGACACAAAGCGGGATGAAGATCAAAAACGCGAGGGGAATCAGGAGCACGCGCTGCCGGAGGAGCGATCGAATCTTTTCGAGGCGGAGCTGATTCATCTTCCTCCCGGGGGAGCGGGACACTCAGGCGAGGGCCGGTTGTCCGAGTCGGGCACGGGGCATGGAGTGGGCATGGCAGATGGCGACGGCGAGCGCGTCCGAGGCATCGAGCGCCATCGAACCCGACTGCACGCCGAGCAGAAGGCGGACCATGCGGCGCAGCTGTTCCTTCTCCGCCCCCCCGTATCCGGCAACCGTCTTCTTGACCAGGCGCGGTGCATACTGGTGAATCGGAAGCCCGCCGCGCAGCATCGCCAGCAGCACGATGCCCCGGACATGTCCCAGCTTAAGGGCAACCTGACTGTTGCGGGCATGAAACAGATCCTCGATCGCCGCCTGGTCGGGGCGCGTCCTGGTCACAAGCGACTCGAGGGCTGTAAACAGGTGAGGCAGGCGATCGTGAAACGGCAGGCCGCGCGGCGGCGTGATGGTGCCGAAGTCGACAGCCCGAAGCCGGCCGGCCCGGCTCTGTATCAGCCCGTATCCGGTGGCGGTCGAGCCGGGATCAATCCCCAGAATGAGCAGGCCGTCAGGAGGCGGCGCGGTCCTCGGTGATCTCCGACTCGTCGATGTCGAAATTCGCCCAGACGTTCTGGATATCATCGTGGTCCTCGAGCGCCTCCATCATCGTCAGAAGCTGTCGAGCCTTCTTGCCTTCGACCTTGACGCTCGTTTTAGGCACCATCGACAGCTCGGAGGTCGTGCTCGGGATCCCCTTCGCCTTGAGGGCCTCCTTGACATCCTCCAGCCGATCGGGCGGGGTCAGGACCTCCCAGTTGGCGCCATCATCGCGGACATCATCCCCACCCGCCTCCAGTACAAGATCGAGGAGCACCTCTTCGCCCGCGGCATTCTTGTCGATCACTACGTATCCCTTCTGCTCGAACATCCAGCCGACGCAGTTGCTCTCCCCTAAATTTCCGCCGTATTTCGCGAATAGATGGCGGATCTCCGGCAGCGTGCGGTTGCGGTTGTCGGTCAGGGCGCTGATGTACAGAGCCACGCCCCCGGGACCATAACCTTCGTAGAAGATCTCCTCGTAGTTGACGCCCGGAAGCTCGCCCGTCCCTTTCTTGATTGCCCTCTCGATGTTGTCCTTCGGCATGTTCGCCGCCCGGGCGGCCAGGAGCACCGTCCGCAGGCGCGGATTGGCGTCGGGATCCCCTCCACCGATCCGGGCCGCCACGGTCATTTCCTTCATGATCCGGGTGAACACCCGGCCGCGTTTGGCGTCGGTCGCGCCCTTCTTGTGCTTGATGCTGTGCCACTTGGAATGACCGGACATAATTCTCTCGCCACCTGCCAGGCCATTCTACCACGCCTGCAGGGGCCATATAAATCGAGAAGCCCGCGGGTTTTTCCGCGGGCTTCTCTCAGGTTTATCCCGGCGATGTCCTACTCTTCCACGACGTTGCCACCGCAGTACCATCGGCGCTGGAGGTCTTAACTACCGTGTTCGGAATGGGAACGGGTGTGGCACCTCCGCTATGGTCGCCGGGAAATCGAATATTCTGACCGGCAGATCCTATCATAGCCAGACTAGAAGGTGATCTTGAATCCGAGGGTGAGGCCGAAACCACCGAACCGCACATCCCCGCCCTGGATGATGAAGA
>JAZGDH010000257.1:0-4032 GCA_036477555.1 Acidobacteriota bacterium | reverse complement strand
TCTGGCCCGTGCGATCACCGGGACGGGGGGGGAGATATGAGCGTGGCGAAGAAAGGGTCGGGCAGGCAGTACGACGGACGAATCCCCGTGGCCGTTCTCGGCGCGACCGGGGCGGTCGGGCAGCGGTTCGTCTCGCTCCTCGATCACCACCCCTGGTTCCGGGTCGCCGCTCTGGCTGCATCGGAGCGATCGGCAGGAAAGCCGTATGTTGAGGCGGCCAGCTGGATGCTCGATACGCCGATCCCCGACTGGGCCCGCGACATGAAGGTGGCACCCTGCCGTCCTGGCGGAGAGCCACGGCTGGCATTCTCCGGACTCGATTCCTCCGTCGCGGGAGAGATCGAAGAGGCGTTCGCGTCGGCAGGGGTCGCCGTGGTCAGCAACTCGCGAAATCATCGCATGGGGACCGACGTGCCGTTGCTGGTCCCCGAGGTGAATGCAGAGCACGTCGAGTTGATTGAGGATCAGAGGCGCCGCCGCCGTGGCGCCGGGTTCATCGTCACCAACCCGAACTGCTCGACCGTCGGGCTGGTGATGGCCTGTGCCCCGATCCACCGCCGATTCGGGATCAGGCGCCTTTCGGTCGCGACCCTGCAGGCGGTCTCCGGCGCCGGCTACCCCGGTGTTCCATCCGCCGACATCCTCGACAACGTCCTGCCCTATATCGGCGACGAAGAGGAGAAGATGGAGACGGAGACCCTCAAGATCTTCGGGGGGCTCCGGGAGCCAGCCGCCATCGAGGTGAGCGCGCAATGCCACCGCGTGCACGTGACGGATGGCCACACGCTCGCGATCTCGATGGAGACACATAAGGCGGTGACCCCCGAGGAGGCCACCGAGGTGCTCCGCTCTTTCCGGTCCCCGCTTTCGGGACTCGGTCTCCCCAGCCTCCCCGAGGCGCCGATCGTCGTGCGCGACGAACCGGATCGGCCGCAGCCACGATTCGACCGGATGGCCGGTGGCGGCATGGTCGTCAGCGTCGGCCGCGTGCGCCGGTGCCCCGTTCTCGGATTGAAGATGGTCGCCCTCGTCCACAACACCATCCGCGGCGCCGCCGGCGTCGCGATCCTGAACGCCGAGCTGTTGAAGGCGAGGGGGCTGCTGGAATGACCCAACCCGCGGTGCCGCGAGCGGGTTCGAAGCCTGAAAGATCACCCGCAGAGTGGATCAACGTCTTCGCCCCTGCCACGGTGGCGAATCTTGGCGCCGGGTTCGACGTGCTGGGTGTGGCGATCGAAGGGCCCGGCGACACCGTCAGCGCGCGGCGCCTCCCCGACGGCGCGGGTGTCGTCATCGCCGAGATGACCGGCGACGCGGGCGGCATCCCTGCAGAGGTGTCCAGGAATTGTGCCGGCCGGGCCGCTCAGGCGGTGCTCGAACAGCTCGGCGGAAAGTCGGCGCGGGTTGCCGGGATCGAGCTTCGGATCCACAAGGGCCTGCCGCGCGGCAGCGGTCTCGGAAGCAGCGCGGCGAGCGCCGTGGCCGGCGCGGTCGCGGCGCATCTGCTGCACGGTTCCCGTCTCGGCAGCAACGCCCTGCTCGCGGCCGCCCTCGAAGGGGAGGTCGTGGCCAGCGGCGGCCGCCACGCCGACAATCTGGCTCCGGCGCTGCTCGGCGGATTCACCATCGTCCGCAGTCACGATCCGATCGATGTGATCCGCCTCGAGGTTCCCTCGACGGTGCGTTTCGTCCTGGTTCTGCCGCAGATGGAGATCGAGACGCGCTATGCGCGTTCTCTGCTGCCGGAGACGGTTCCTCTCCCCGACGCCATCGCCAACTGGGCTAACGTCGCCGCGCTCGTAGCGTCGGTGGCGCGCGGTAATCTGCAGGAGATGGGGCGCGCGCTGGAGGATCGGATCGTGGAGCCGGTCCGGGGCCGTCTCATACCCGGGTTCGAGGCGGTCAAGGAGGCGGCGCGTGTGGCCGGCGCCTGCGGCTCGGGAATCAGCGGAGCGGGCCCGACCCTGTTCGCCGTGGCGACGGTCGATCGCGCAGACGCGGTCGCGGAGGCGATGCAGGGAGCGTTCAGGGCGCATGGCCTGGAGTCTCGACGCTTCGTCTGCGCCCCGGACAATCGTGGGGCGCGTCGCATCGACCGGGCGGGGAAAACATGAGCCGAAGAACCGGAGCCGGGGAGGGGCCGGTGTCGCGCGCGGGCGCGTCAGCCCGGCCGCTCTCGCGGCTGCGCTGCATCGGGTGCGGGCGCGACTACCCGCTCGGAGAGATCCGTTACGAATGTGACGCCTGCTCCGACCTTCTCGAGGTCGCGCATGATCTCGAACGGCTGAAGAAAATCCGGCCGCCCGCCGCCTGGCGGTCCCTGTTCGAAGAACGGATGGCCTCCACCGACATCCCGATGAGCAGTGGCGTCTGGCGGTACCACGAGATGATCCTCCCGGATCTCCCGCTCTCCGCGGTCGTGACGAAGCCGGAGGGGAACACCAACCTGTACCGTTCCTCCGCTCTCGAAGATTTCTCGTCCACGTCCGAGGTCCGGATCAAGCACGAGGGGGAGAACCCGACCCTCTCCTTCAAGGACCGCGGCATGACGGCGGGCGTCTCCTTCGCCCGCCACCTGGGAGTCGGCGCCGTCGCATGCGCCTCCACCGGAGACACCTCCGCCTCCATGGCGTCGTACGCCGCTCAGGTCCCGGGGCTTCGCGGGGTGGTCGTGCTCCCCAGGGACAAGGTGAGCACCGAGCAACTTTCCCAGCCGATCGCCTCCGGCTCGCTGACCCTGTCGCTGCCGACCGATTTCGACGGCTGCATCCGTATCCTGCGCGCCATCTGCAGGCGTCATCCCCTCTACCTCCTCAACTCGGTCAACCCCATCCGGATCGAGGGGCAGAAATCGATCGGCTTCGAGATCCTTCAGCAGTTGCGGTGGCGCCCGCCCGACTGGCTCGTCGTGCCGGTCGGCAACGCCGGCAACATCTCGGCCATCGGCAAGGGACTGTTCGAGTGGAAGGAACTGGGGATCATCGACCGCGTGCCGCGGCTTCTGGGGGCGCAGACCGAGGCAGCCGCCTCGCTGGCGATCGCGCACCAGGAAGGGTACGGGCGGCGGGTGAGCGTGAAGGCGGGCGAGACGTCGGCCTCGGCGATCCGCATCGGCGATCCGGTCTCCTACGATAAGGCGGTTCGGGTCGTGCACGACTCGGACGGCAGTTTCCTCTCGGCGAGCGAACAGGAGATCCTGGACGCGAAGGCGCTGGTCGATGCCTCAGGGGTCTACATCTGCCCGAACTCCGCGACGGCGGTGGCGGTCTTCCTGAAGGCGCGGGAGACGGGGATCATCGGCCGGGACGATCGGGTCGTGATCGTGGCGACGGCGCACGGCTGCAAGTTCAGCCAGTCGACGATCGATTACCATAGCCTGGCCCTGCCCGGGATCACACCGGGCCGACCGAATCGGGTCGTCGAGGTCGACGCGGACGCCGGAGCGATCGAGCGACTGCTGCCGCCGGCGGCGCTTCGCCGTGGAGGCGGGGAGAGGGGATCGGACGGGGCATGAAGAAGGGCGGTCGTAAGAAAAAGAAGAAGAACCGGACCTCCGCCCCGCGACGGCAGGCCGCCTCGAAGCGACGCCCGGCGCCGGGGCGCCGAACCGGTGCCGTGATGCGCGCTCGCGACCTGATGACAAGCGAACCGGTCACCGTCAGAGAGGAATTGACCATCGGCGAACTTTGCGATCTCCTGCAGGCCAGAAATATCAATGGAGCGCCGGTCGTCGATCCCCACGGGCACCTCGTCGGCATCGTCACCCAGGAGGACATCATCTACGGCACCATGGGGCATTCGACATCCGCGAGAGATGCCGATCCGGGGCAGGGCTCCCCCGAGCAGACGAAGCGGAATCGCCGACGGATGATGGAGATGTTGCGCGAGCGATCGCTGTCGGAGGTTCCGCCGCCTGAGCTGGCCGCGAGCGATAAACCGTTCTGGGCCGATGCCCCCCGTATGGCTGATCCGATGGATCAGCCGGTGCGCACCATCATGACCAGTCCCGCCATCTCGGCGGACGAGCAGACG
>JAZGDH010000256.1:0-5601 GCA_036477555.1 Acidobacteriota bacterium | reverse complement strand
AGTCGATGGCCGCCCCCAGCCCGATCGTCCCCGCAACGTTCGGCGTCCCCGCCTCGAACTTGTGCGGGATCCGGTTGTACTGCGTCTTCTCGAAGGTGACGGAGCTGATCATGTCACCTCCGCCCTGGTAGGGAGGCATCGCTTCCAGATGTTCCGCCTTGCCGTACAGCACGCCGATGCCGGTCGGTCCGTACGCCTTGTGTCCGGAGAAGGCGTAAAAATCACAGTCGAGATCCTGCACGTCGACACGGAAATGGGGCACCGCCTGGGCGCCGTCCAGCAGCACCGGGATCCCCCGGCGGTGGGCCATCGCGATCACTTTGCGCACCGGATTGACGGTTCCGAGCGTATTCGACACGTGCACCATCGAGAGGATTTTCGTCTTCGGGGTCAGCAGCTTCTCGAGCTCGCCGAGAATCAGATCCCCATCCTCCGAGATCGGTGCGACCCGCAGCCGGGCCCCCTTCTCCTCGCACAGCATCTGCCACGGCACGATCCCCGAATGGTGCTCCATGTGGGTGATCACGACCTCGTCGCCACTCCCGACCCGGGAGCGGCCGAAGGTCTGGGCCACGAGGTTGATTCCCTCGGTCGTGCCGCGGGTGAAGATGATCTCCCGCTCGTCTCCCGCGTTGAGCAGATGCCGCGCCTTGCCCCGCACCGCCTCGTAGTCGGCCGTTGCCCGTTCACTCAGGGCGTGCAGCCCGCGATGGACGTTGGAGCTGTCGCGGGAGTAGAACTTTCCCACCGCGTCGATGACGACCTGCGGCTTCTGGGCGGAGGCGGCGTTGTCGAGATAGACGAGAGGCCGCCCGTTCACCGTCTGGTGCAGGACCGGGAAGTCGCGGCGAATCGCTTCGACCTCGAACGGCCGGGTCTCCGTTCGTGCCTGCGTTGTCGTCACGGGGTCACCTCGGTGTCGCGCCGGTGGCCGTCGTGCAGCCTCGTGTACAGGAGGCACTCCAGACCGGTCCGCACCGGCTCGATCCGGATGCGCCCGAGAATTTCGCTGACGAACGCCTGAATGAGGATATTGCGCGCCATCCCGCTTCCGATGCCTCGGGATCGCAGGTAAAAGAGCGCGTCTTCCTCGAGCTGCCCGATCGTCGCCGCGTGCGAGCACTTGACGTCATCGGCTCTAATCAGCAGCGTCGGCTTACTGTCGACGAGCGCATCGTCCGACAACAGGAGATTTCTGTTCACCTGGCGCGCGTCCGTCTTCTGGGCGTCGGGCCGCACGATGACCGTGCCATCGAAGATCCCACGCGACCGCCCCTCCAGCACTCCCTTGTAGAGCTCCCGGCTGGTGCCGTGCGGTCGAGCGTGATCGATCACCGTGTGGTTGTCGACATGCTGCGTGCCGTGCGTGACGTACAGACCATTCAGCGTACAGTCGGCGCCCTCTCCGTCCAGAACGACGTTGATGTCGTTGCGGATGAGTGCTCCCCCGATCGAGATCACGTGCGACGACAGGCTCGAGCCGCGGCCGACCCGCGCCTGCACGGTGCCGACGTGGTACGCACCCTCCCCGTCACGCTGCAGGAGGGTGTGATCGACGACCGCCCCGTCTCCCGCCGCGATCTCGGTGACCACGTTGGTGAAAGACGCTCCCGCGTCGAGTCCGGCATAGCTCTCCAGGACGGTCACCTGGCTTCCCTCCCCCACGACGATCAGGTTGCGCGGGTGCGACATCACCGCCGTGCCGTTCGTCGAGGAGACAAACAGGAGATGGACCGGCTCGTCGACCACGACACCCTTCGGCACATGGATGAAGGCGCCGTCGCGCAGGAAGGCGGCGTTCAGTGCCGTGAACGCCTGCCCCTCCATCCCCGCCAGCCTGCCGAGGTGCGGCTCGATCAGCTCCCGCCGTGAATCGAGCGCCTCATCGAGGCTGCCGACTTCGACTCCGCGCGGCAGGGCGCGGGTTCGCGACAGCTCCGGCGAGAACCGGCCGTTGATGAAGACGAGGTGGGTGCATTCCCAGGGCTCGAAGGCCAGCTGTTCGAAGAGATCGGGCGTCAGGGCATCGGCGCGCGCCTCGGGCTTGAGAGCGAACGGAGTCGTGGCGATCGGCGCCACGTTCGTGTAGCGCCACGCCTCGTCGCGAGTGCTCGGAAATCCGAGCGACTCGAAGCGCTCGATCCCCTCCTGCCGCATCGCGCCGATCCACGATCGTCCGTTTCCGGGCAGATCCCTGGCGAAGCGCGCGTAAGCGGCGAGATACAGATTCTCCCCGTGCTTCTTTCTGCTCGTTGTCGGCATGGTCCGGCCTCAGGCGGTGGCGGGGCGGGCCGCTCCTTCGGCGGCGCCGATCCACGCGTATCCCTTCTCCTCCAGCTTCAGCGCCAGGCCCTTATCGCCCGACATCGCGATCCGCCCCTCGGAGAGCACGTGGACGCGGTCCGGAACGATGTAGTTCAACAGCCGCTGATAATGGGTGATCACCACGACGGCGCGTCCGGGACCGCGCAGCGCGTTGACCCCGTTGGCGACCACCTTCAGCGCGTCGATGTCGAGACCCGAGTCGGTTTCATCGAGAATGGCCAGCTTCGGATCCAGCACGGCCATCTGGAAAATCTCGTTGCGTTTCTTCTCGCCGCCGGAAAAACCTTCATTCACGGAGCGGTTGAGGAGATTGTGATCCATCTCGATGAGCTTCATCCGCTCCTTGACCATGGTCAGGAATTCGAGGGCGTCGAGCTCCGGTTCACCGCGGTGCTTACGGAGGGCGTTGACCGCCGCCTTGAGGAAGTACATGTTGCTGACCCCCGGAATCTCCACCGGGTACTGGAAGGCGAGGAAGACCCCCTCACGCGCCCGATCCTCGGGGGACAGGTCGAGAAGGTTCTTGCCGTTGTAGAGCACTTCGCCCTCGCTGACCTCGTAGGTCTCGCGTCCGGCCAGCACGTGCGCGAGCGTGCTCTTGCCGGAACCGTTGGGGCCCATGATGGCGTGGACCTCGCCGGCATGAACTTTTAAATCGATCCCGTTGAGGATCGCCTTGCCGTTTACCTTCGCGTGCAGATTTCTGATCTCGAGCATGTGGGTTCCTCAAACGATGTGTGCGGAGGAAAAAACCAGGAGTCTAGCCGACGCTGCCCTCCAGGCTGACGCCGAGCAGCTTCTGCGCCTCGACGGCGAACTCCATCGGGAGCTCCCGGAAGACCTCCTTGCAGAATCCATTGACGATCATCGACACCGCGTCCTCGGTCGAGATGCCGCGCTGCCGGCAGTAGAAAATCTGGTCCTCGCCGATCTTCGAGGTCGACGCCTCGTGCTCCAGGCGCGCGGTGCTGTTCCTGACCTCGACGTAGGGGAAGGTGTGGGCGCCGCATTTGTCTCCCAGCAGCAGCGAATCACACTGTGAGTAATTGCGGGCGCCCTCCGCTCCCTTCATCATCTTGACCGCGCCACGGTAGGTGTTCTGTCCATGCCCCGCCGAGATCCCCTTGGAGATAATCGTACTGCGTGTGTTCTTCCCGATGTGAATCATCTTGGTCCCGGTGTCGGCCTGCTGGTAGTTGTTGGTCACCGCCACAGAGTAAAACTCGCCAATCGAGTTCTCGCCCTGCAGCACGCACGACGGGTACTTCCAGGTGATTGCGGAGCCGGTCTCAACCTGCGTCCAGGAGATCTTGGAGTTACGTCCCAGGCACTTCCCCCGCTTGGTGACGAAGTTGTAGATGCCGCCCCGACCCTCCTTATCGCCCGGATACCAGTTTTGCACCGTCGAGTACTTGATCTGCGCGTCGTCGAGCGTGATCAGCTCGACGACCGCTGCGTGCAGCTGGTTCGTGTCGCGCATCGGCGCGGTGCATCCCTCGAGGTAACTGACGGAGGCGCCCTCGTCAGCGACGATCAGGGTGCGCTCGAACTGGCCGGTGTTGGCGGCGTTGATCCGGAAGTAGGTGGACAACTCCATCGGACAGCGCACGCCCTTCGGAATGTAGGCGAACGACCCGTCGGTGAACACGGCCGAGTTCAGGGCGGCGAAGAAATTGTCAGCTGATGGGACGACCGACCCGAGATATTTCTTGACGAGCTCGGGGTGTTCCTGAACCGCCTCGGAGAACGAGCAGAAGATGATCCCCAGCTCGGCCAGCTTCGCTTTATACGTGGTGCCGACCGAAACGCTGTCGAAGACGGCATCGACGGCCACGCCGGCGAGGACCTTCTGCTCCTCGAGGGGGATGCCGAGCTTCTCGTAGGTCTTCAGAATTTCCGGATCGATCTCGTCGAGGCTCTTCGGGCCGTCTTTATTCGACTTGGGCGCCGAGTAATAGCTGATCGCCTGATAGTCGATCGGGTTGTAGTGCACGTTCGACCACTCCGGCTCCTTCATCTTCAGCCAGTGCCGGTAGGCCTTCAATCGCCATTTCAGCAGGAACTCCGGCTCACTCTTCTTGGACGAGATCAGCCGGATGACATCCTCGTTGAGACCTGGCGGAACGGTTTCGGTCTCGACATCGGTGACGAAGCCGTACTTGTAGTCCCCCTCCGTCAGCTTCTTGATCGCCTCATTATTATTGGATTTCGCCATCGAATCCTCTGCCCCTCGGGAACGGGGCGATCCTTCAGCGGCCGCCGCCGGCGCGCGGGGATGAGGCGGCGGCCCTGTCATCGAGGACCGCGCTCATGCCGCATTCGGTGCGGACGAGATCGGAAAGCTTCGTTTGATTCAAGACGCTTTCGAGCAGGTTCTCCAGCACACCCCACAGGGATCGGATCGAGCAATCCCCCATGTGGGTGCAGGTATCGAGGTCGCCGGCGTACCTGTTGCAGTACTCGGGATCGTACAGCCGGCCTCCGAGGGCGTGCAGGATCTCGGCGACGCTGATAACGCCCGCGGGGCGCGCCAGGGTGTAGCCGCCCCTGCGGCCGAGCGCGCTGTGGACGAGCCCGGCCTTTCTGAGGCCCCGAATTATCTTGGCGACATTGGGGACCGTCAGGCCCTCATCACGGCCGATTTCGGCCAGCGTCAGTGGCTGCTGGTTGCCAGCCATCTGGTGCCGGGCCAGCTGCAGCATGCAGCGCAGCCCGTATTCTTCCTGAGCCGAAACCTTCATGACCCTCTCCTCAGCGACCCCGTTTCTTCTCCGACCCGGTCAGTGTATGAAATATGTACTTTTTTGTCAATGAAACCTCCGAGAAAAACTCCAGATGGTGAGCACGGGCGGGGCTGGGGCACGCTCGGGCGCGCGAGCTCCGTGCCCGTGAGGGCGCGCCCGGCTTGATCACGAATCCCCGCGGGGGTACGATGACCCTCCTCACGGGAGAGTCGATGTCGGGCAAGAGCCAGAAGGATAAGGGTTTCGCCGGCCTCTGTGTGGCCGCTTTCGAGAGCCGCATGGCGATTGAGATGGGCCGCCTGATCACCCATCACGGCGGCCAGCCACTGCTGGCGCCGACGATGCGGGAACTGCCGCTCGATGAGAATCACGAAGCGCTGGCGTTCGGGGATCGTCTGCTCGCCGGCGAGTTCGACATGCTGATTCTGATGACCGGCGTCGGGACCAGGACGCTGGTCGCCACCCTCGAGACACGTCACCCGCGTGAGCGGATCCTCGCAGCGTTCAGGAAGGTCCGTCGTGTCTGCCGGGG
>JAZGDH010000255.1:0-10220 GCA_036477555.1 Acidobacteriota bacterium | reverse complement strand
GAGCCGGATCGGGTACGTGGATCTCGTTCACGAGCTCGCTCAGGACCTCGCGCGGGGAGCGCGGTTCGCGAAGCCTGCGGCGGTGAATATTGGTCTGGCCGTGCGCGAGGCGTTCATCAATGCCATCAAGCATGGCAACAACATGAACGATCAGAAGCTCGTCGAGGTTGAGTTCGAGCAGAACGCCGAACATTTCCGGGTGCGCGTCCGCGACGAGGGCCCCGGTTTCGACTGGACGAAGACGGCGGACCCGCGGGCGGACGAAAATCTGTTCCTGTCCAATGGACGGGGCATCTTCTTCATGAAACACTTCGTGGACCACGTCGCCTTTCAATGCAGTCGCGGGAAGGGGACGGAGGTCGTGCTCGAGAAGCGGCTGGAAATGGTCGATGAGCAGGACCGCCGCAAAGGGGCATTGAAGGGGAGGAAGGGATGAAGGCCAGCGCGAGGCATCACGGGAAGGTCACCGTCCTGGACCTGTCGGGGAAAATCACCATCGGTGAGGGCGATCTCAAATTGCGCGAGGCCGTCAACAGCCTTCTCGACGAAGGCCGCACGAACGTCCTGCTGAACCTCAACAGCGTTTCATACATGGATAGCGCGGGGATCGGCGAGCTCGTCGCCTGCTTCAAGCGAGCCCGGGAAAAGGGTTCCGCACTGAAGCTCCTCAATCCGAGCGGGAAGGTTCAGGATCTTCTGGTGCTGACGCGGCTTCAGGAAATCTTCGAGATCTACCGTGATGAGCGCGAGGCTCTGACCAGCTTCTGATCCCCCGGTCTCCGGGGGGTGGGCGCGTCATCCGTCGACTTCACCCACCTTTTTCTTGAGATCCGCCAGGAAATTCATTGCTTCGAGAGGGGTCATCCGATCCATCGATGCACGTCTCAACGCCTCGACGACGGGATGCTCCGCCGGCGCGAACAGGCCGAGTTGCCCCGATGAGACGGCGGCATCCCTGGTTTTCTCCTGTCCTCCGGTCGCGTGCCGCGCGAGTTTCGGCCGGCCGTCCCGTGTCAGCTCGTCGCGCTCGAGATTCATCAGTATTTCGCGCGCCCGCTCGATAATCGCCTCCGGTAATCCCGCCAGCCGCGCCACCTGAATTCCGTACGAGCGATCGGCCGTCCCTTCGAGCACCTGTCGCAGAAAGATGATCGTATCGTTCCACTCCCTGACCGACATCGTCAGATTTCGGAACCGGGGCCGAAGCAGGGCGAGTTCGGTCAACTCGTGGTAGTGCGTGGCGAACAGGGTGCGCGCGGCGACCGCAGGTGTATCGTGCAGGTATTCGGCGACGCTCCATGCGATCGACAGCCCGTCGAAGGTGGAGGTGCCGCGGCCGACCTCGTCCAGCAGGATGAGGGAACGGCGGCTGGTGTTGTTAACGATGTTGGCGGTCTCGTTCATCTCGACCAGGAAGGTGCTCTGACCGCGGGCGAGGTTATCCGAAGCGCCGACCCGGCTGAAGATCCGATCAACGAGTCCCACCGTCGCATCAGAGGCCGGCACGAACGATCCGGCCTGGGCCATCAGCACGATCAACGCGACCTGTCTGAGATAGGTCGACTTTCCGCCCATATTCGGACCGGTGAGAATGAGGATCTGCTCCTCGTCGGCGTTCATGACGCAATCGTTGGGGACGAACCGATCATCGCGAAGCAGCCGCTCCACCACAGGATGCCTCCCGCCGTGGATGATCAGGCGGACGGAGTCCTCGATGAGAGGGCGGACGTAATTGTTCTGCGCGGCGACCTCGGCCAGCGACGCAAGGGCGTCGAGGGTTGCCAGCGTGTGGGCGGTTCGCTTCAGCCGGGATGCGGCGAGTGTCACCTCCTCGCGTATCGCGACGAACAGTTCGTGCTCCAGGGACGCGATTCGCTCCTGGGCGGTGAGCACCTTCGTCTCGTACTCTTTCAGCTCGGGTGTGATGAATCGCTCGGCCCCGACCAGTGTCTGCTTGCGGTCGTAATCGACAGGCACGCGATCCTTGTTGGCGTTGCTGACCTCGATGTAATAGCCGAAGACCTTGTTGTAGCGGACCTTCAAGGACGCGATACCGGTACGGGAGCGCTCCCGCGTCTCGATGGCGGCGAGGTAGGCGTGGCCGTCGCGGCGCACCGAGCGCAGGTCGTCGAGCTCCGCATGGTAACCGTCCCTGAACAATCCTCCTTCGCGTACCGTGGTGGGCGGATCGTCGGCGATCGCCGACGCGAGGCGTGCGTGGAGGTCGCCGAGGACATCCAGACCGGCGATCAGGCGGGTCAAAAGATCAGTCGTGAAGGCGATGCCCAGCTCGACGAGCTCCGGGAGAACCTCCAGGGACTCACGCAACGCGACGAGATCCCGGGCGTTGGCGTTGCCGAGAGAGCAACGGGCCAGGAGCCGCTCCAGGTCGTGCACCCTGGACAGCTGTTCGCGCAGGCTCGCCCGCTCGCCGGGGCGCCCCACGAAAAGGGCGACGGCATCGAGGCGCTCTTCGATCGCCGCGACCGACATCAGCGGTCGCAGGACGAAGTCGCGCAGCAGGCGTGCTCCCATCGCGGTCCGGGTCTGATCGAGAATCTCGAGGACGGTTCCGTCGCGTCCGCCGTCCCGCGCATTTCCCGTAATCTCGAGCGTGCGGCAGGTGGTCGGGTCCAGAGTCATGGAATCGGACGCCTGCTCCAGGACGATGCGGGTCAGGTGCCTGAGATCGGCCTTCTGGGTTTCACGCAGGTAATGCACCAGGCCGCCGGCGGCCGCGATCGCCGCGGGGCTCCCCTCGCACCCGAACCCGTCGAGCGACGTCGTTCCCAGGCAGTCGAGCAATATCCGATAGGCGGTGTCGTGTGCGAAGGCCCAGGAGGGGGCGGGGCTCTTCAACGCCCCCTCGGGGCCCTCGATCGCGTCGATCGGAGGGCGCGTCGACGGATCGACCCCTTCGGCGTAAACGATCTCGCGCGGCGCGAACCAGGCCAGTTGCTCGCGCAGACGCTCGCCCGCGTCCGGCCCCCGGTGCTCGGCGAGGCGGAAGTCGCCGGTCGAAAGATCGAGGAAGGCGCACCCGATCCCGTCGCCGGCCCGGCCGCGCGACGGGTCGCCGATCGCGTGAACCGCGGCGATGTAGTTCGGCTCGCGGGGTCGGAGCTGGGCGGGGTCGGTGATCGTGCCGGGAGAGACGACCCGTGTCACGGCGCGCTTCACGATCCCCTTAGCGACTCGAGCATCCTCGACCTGATCACAGATGGCGACCCGGAACCCCTTCTTCAGCAGCTTCGCGATATACCCCTCGGCGGCGTGGTACGGCACGCCGCACATCGGCGCCTCATTGCGCGTACCACGACCGCGCGACGTGAGGGTCAGCGACAGGGCCTCCGAGGCGGAGCGGGCGTCGTCATAGAACATCTCGTAGAAATCACCCAGCCGGTACATGAGGATGCTGTCGGGATGCTCGGCCTTGATCTGCTGGTACTGCCGGAGCATCGGGGTCAGGCTGCTCATATCGCTCCTTGACTTCGAGGGAGGGCGCCTATTATAAAACAGCGCGGCGGACTTCCGGTTGTCGGGTCCGCGCCAAATTCGAGGGGGGCGACGAGGTCAATATGGCGACTGATTCCCTGGCCAGCGAGGAAAGCCAGCTTCAGCCGGAGGATCTCGACGAGGAGGCCCGCATCATGCTGGTCTTCTCCTACCTCTGGGTCCTGGCGCTGGTGCCCTTCATGGTCACCAAGCGGGAGTACGTCAGGTGGCACGCGAAACAGGGATTGATCCTCAGCGGTGTCGCCTGCATCATCTTTCTCACCGTGATCTTCCTGGGAGCCGTGCTTGCCACGCTGTCCAAGGTGTTTGCCTGGCTGTTCGCATTTGGCCTGGTGAACCTGATTCTGCTGTATTTCGCGCTGGCCCTCGTGTGCGTCATTAAGGCGATGCGCGGCGAACGTTGGGCGATCCCGTTCCTGGGCGACCTGGTCGAGAAGATCTGATCCCATCATGAGCGAGGCCATTCAGAACACCGTCCAGGCTTACCCCTGGGCGGGGCTGGGGCTCGTCCTCCTGCTCGCCTGGCTCGAATACGTGTTCCCGCCGGTTCCGGGTGATTCCACGATGCTGTTCGCCTGTTTTCTGGCCGGGACCGGAGCGCTGCCGCTCCCGGCCGTGGTTTCAGTCTGCCTGCTCGGGAGCGTCGCGGGGGCGCTGTCGGCCTACACGTTCGGGGCACGGCTCGGGCGCTCGTATTTCTTTTTGAGATCCGAGTGGGCGCGGCACGAGCTTGAGAGAGTCGAAACGGGGTTCCGGAAGTACGGTGCGCGACTCCTCCTGATGAACAGGTTTCTCCCCGGCGTGCGCGGCCTTTTCCTGTATGCCGCCGGCATCGGGCGCCTCGGCTGGCGCCCTGTTCTGGTCTATTCGACGCTCAGCAATCTCTGCTGGGTGGGATTGATCGCGTGGGCCGGTACGGCGCTGGGGACCAGCTGGGCGGAGGTCCAGATCCACTTCAGGCGCTACGTCTGGGGGATCGCGATCGGGATGACGATTTACGTGGTGGTCACGATCGTGCGGGTCAGGAGACGGCGCGCGCGCAATCCGGGTGTCAGTCCGGTGAATTAAGGGCCTTCTCGATCCGCGACAGTGCGGCGCGCCGGTCCGGCTGATCCGCGTGCAGTGCCAGCGAGCGCCGCAGGTAGTCGGCCGACCGATCGAGGAGTCCTTTTTCTTCGTAGGCCTGGGCCAGCGCATTGAGCAGCGGGTGGGTCGAGGGGCCGACGCGCTCGGCGTTGTGAAACTGTTCGATCGCTTCGTCGAACCGGCCTTCGACGGCGAATGACACGCCCAGGTTGAACAGCGCGAGGGAGTGATTGGGTCGGAGCCGCAGCGCTTCCTGCAGCGCCGTCCGCGCTTCCTCCAGGCGTCCCTCCTGGATTTCGATTCCGCCGAGGCTGATATGGAACTGGGCACGATCGGGCGACAGGCGGACTGCGTTCATGAACGCATTACGCGCCTCCGCGTGACGGCCCGTCCGCATCAGCAGCTGTCCTATCCAGTTATGATGGACCGCCGAATCGGGAGACTTGTCCAGAGCCGCGAGCAGCAGGCGTTCCAGCCGGCGGAGCGAATCAGGATCGCTGCGAGCATGGTGAAAGATGAACAGCCGGCTCATCGGCTCGATGCGGGAGGGGTCGAGGAACAGCGCATCCATGTAGGCGCGCTCGGCGTCGTCGGCCCGCGACTCGCTCTCCAGGACAAATCCCAGAGCGGTGTGATAGAGCGGCTCCTCGGGGTCCTCGGCAAGCGCAAACTCGGCGAGGCGGCGGGCGGAGGCGGGGAAATTTCTCGCCAGGTAGTCAACAACCGCGTTGAGCATCACCCGGGGCGAAGGGCGTCCGATGACGACCCCCTCGTCGGCGATCCCCTGGCCGAGCAGGTCGGCGGACAGGGCCGGCACCAACTGCCGCTCCACATCGGTCATGAGCAGTTGGTCCGCGTTCAGATCGCTGGCCGAGGCCTGCACCGCCTCGCGCACCCGCTCGCGGATGAATGCGCCGGGCTCGCGCCCGCTGCACGCCGTGTGAAAGGTGAGCAGATCACCCGGCGACGGCCAGGCGGTGACGCGGACCGGGATCTGGAAGGAAGCCTGGTCCTTGGTGACGATCTCGACCCCTTCATCAATCAGAATCGGCGTGGCGGGATATCGATGAATGCGGTGGTAGAGTGGCAGGCGCAGGTGCACGCCGCGGCGCAGGGCCACCGCCGAGCCTCCGAACGACTCGCGCACTGCAGCCCCGGGAATGTAAACGAATGTGACGAGGGGGATCGCGATCAGAATCGCAACCCCGATGAATGCTTTCTTCGCTGACATGCGGAGCCTGACTTTATCCGACGCACTCCGGGGTGTCAACGCAGACAGGAGCCTATCCGGGCATGGGGAGACTGCGATGAGCAGGTTTTCGCGGGGGGAAGGGGAGTGAGCGGTCGATCGGGGAGGCGGCGCGCGGCCACGGCCCTCGGAGCGCGATTGTGCTGTGCGATCCTCGTCATCATCGCCACGTTGGCCCTGTTGTCCTACCCCGTCGCCGCGCCTGCGAATACCGGGGACGCCGCGAAGCATGCGCTGCGGGTGCAGGCCGGTCTCGAATCGATTCGCGGGCTGGTGGCCTCGTTCACCCAGACTCTTGAATCACCGGGGCTGCCGCACCCTCAGGAGGAGACCGGGACGGTCTTCCTGTTGCGCCCGGGGAGGATGCGATGGGAGTATGACAAGCCACCCGGCAAACTGGCGATCGCCGACGGCTCCCGGGTCTATCTCTATCTTCCCGAGGATCGGCAGGCCATCGTGGCTCCCTTGAATCTGGACAATGCCGGCCAGGGGATGTCGCTGCTGCTGCGCGAGCGGATCGATCTTTCCCGCGAGTTTGCGATAGGCTGGGGTGCGGCCACGCCGGCCGGAGGGAGCCGCCCGCTGCTCCTGAAGCCCCTGTCACCCGGCGCCGAGTACGAACATTTGCTCGTTGAAACGGATAAGGATGGCCTGATACGTACGCTGACGATCGTCGACGCCCTCGGCGGTCGTGTCAGCTATCGGTTCGATGGCATCCGCAGGGTTTCTTCCCTTCCCGATTCCCTGTTCCGGTTCGTGGCCCCTCCGGGTGTGGAGCTCCGGGAAGTCACGCCCTGAGCGGCCGCGCCTCCTGCGGAGAGAGCCCCGTCCTTGCAAACGCCGGAATCGGGATGCTAAGATGGCGCCCTTTCTGCCCGCACCGGAGGACGTCGTGGCGTCCGAACATTCCTTCGACGTCGTTTCCAGCATCGATCTTCAGGAAGTCGACAATGCCGTCCAGCAGGCGGCGAAGGAGATCGGACAGCGATACGATTTCCGAGGCAGCTCCGCCGGCATCCGGCGTGAGGAGCATGCCCTCGTGCTGGAGGCGGCGGACGACTATAAACTCAAGGCGGTGGCCGACATTCTGGCCCAGCGCCTGGCGAGCCGTAAGGTGCCGCTGAAGGGCCTGAGCTTCGACAAGCCGCAGGCTGCGTCGGGCGGGACTGTCCGCCAGCAAGTGCAGCTGCAGCAGGGTATCCCCTTGGAAAATGCGAAGGAAATCGTGAAGGCTCTGAAGGGTGCGAAGCTGAAGGTGCAGGCCTCGATCCAGGGCGATCAGGTGCGCGTGCGCGGCAAGAGTCGGGATGAACTCCAGGCGGCGATCCAGATCCTCAAGGACCTCGCCCTGCCGATCGACATGCAGTTCACAAACTATCGATGAGTGAGACCATGGCAGCCGGTCCGGAGAAATCGCCCACCGCCCTGGCGTTCCACGGCGCGAGTCTCGTCTCCTCCATGCTGCTGATCCTGGCGGCGGGTGCCGATGCGGCACGAGGCGCTCCCGGGCCGGAGGTGGCCGTACGGGGGCAGATGACGGACGAATCGGGGCAACCGGTCGCGGGGCATGCGGTGCGGCTGATCAAAGCGCGCACGTACGTCACCCTGACGAATTTCAAGTTCAACAGGCAGAGCCAGGATCTCGAGGAGACCAGGACGACGACCGATCGACACGGCTTTTTCGAGTTCACCTTTCCGGTCGACCCCGACTTCCGCTACTACTACCTGCGCTTTTATGACCCGGCGGTGTTCGACGCCGTGCGCTACCGGGTCCCCGCGGACCGGGATGTCTCGCGTCGTGCGAGGAAGGGCCGGCCGGTGCTCGCCAATATCGAGTTGAGGAACAACCCGGAATGGCCGGAGGTGAAGAGCCTGATCGATCGCTACGGCCCGGCGAGTGACCTTGGCCGCATCCTCAGGGCGGTCGGCCTCCCGACGCGTCGCACCGGCGAGCCGGGTGCGCGCGAGATCTGGTGGTACGACGCCCATGATGTCTCTTACGTTCTTCAGGGGGAAAAAGTCCTGGAGACGCGCCGCGCCGCAAGGGGTGAGATTCCGGAGGACGCGACCGAAGAAGCCGGTCTCCGGATCGAACGGATTGACGAAGAGGATCTGGAGGAACCTTGAAGAACGTCGCCCCCGGAGTCAGGTCACACATTCCGCGTACGCCGCCTCCGGGCGCGCATCCGGCGCTTCCCGAAGTGATCGCTCTGGTTGCTGACAAGCTGGAACGGGTCGAAGACGAATGCAGTCGGAACCTGCGCTCAGAGTACGGCGTCATTGACGAGCTCGGCCGCTATCTCGCCGAGGGCGGTGGCAAGCGCGTGCGACCGATCCTCCTGCTCCTCTCGTCCCAGATGTGCGGGTACAAGGGCGAGCTGGATGTCCTGTTCGCATCGGTCTTCGAGTTCATTCATACGGCGACGCTGGTGCACGACGACGTGGTCGATCAGGCCGAATTGCGCAGGGGGAAGGGATCCCTGAACGCCCGCTGGGGGAACGGACTGACCGTCCTCCTCGGTGATTATCTGTATATCAAGTCGATGAACATGGCCCTGCTGGCCAACGACATCCGGATCATCAAAATCCTGGCCAGCATCACGCTGAGGATGATCCAGGGAGAGCTCGTGGCCCACCATCGGCAGGCGGACATCGATCTGACCGAGCAGGAGCATCTCGAGATTATCCGCAGTAAGACGGCGTACCTGTTCTCGGGATGCAGCCGCGTGGCGGGTGTGGTCTCCGAGGCCGGCCCGGAGCGGGTCGAAGCGCTGGCCGAGTACGGCATGAACCTCGGTATGGCGTTTCAGATCATTGATGACCTGCTCGATTTCACTTCGGAGGAGCGTGTGCTCGGCAAGCCGGTCGCGTCCGATCTGAAGGAGGGGAAACTGACGCTTCCCCTCATCTACCTCATGCAGCAGAACGATCCGGCGCACCGGGAGCTGGTGCAGACCGTCCTGGATGAACGCGGGTTCCGTACCGTGACGCGTGACGATCTCCTCGCGATCGTGCGCAAGGGCCGGACGCTCGAGCGGACGCGCGACCTCGCCGTCTCGTACGCGGCGAAGGCGCGGGATTCCCTCCAGATCTTCGACCCCAGCCCGGCGCGGACCGCCCTCCAGACACTCCCGGAATTCGTCATCAGCCGCTCTTATTGACCGCGGCCCCGCCGCCTCTCCCCAAGATCGTGGGTGGGTGAGACGAGGCACCCCCAACATCTTGCTGGCCTCCCGTAAACCCAAAACCGGCCTGTGCTAGAATCCAATTCCTGTGCGTCGCGGGGGCTGGAATCGACCGCGACGGGGGGCGGGGCACGGATGGCCAAATTTCTGAAGCTCGATCGGATGGAGATCTGCGGCTTCAAGTCGTTCTACGGACGCACCCGCTTCCAGTTCCCTGAAGGAATCACCGCCGTCGTCGGTCCGAACGGGTGTGGCAAGAGCAATATCGGCGACGCCATCTCCTGGGTGCTGGGCGAGCAGAAGGCGAGTTCGCTGCGCTCCGAGAGGATGGAGGACGTGATCTTCAGCGGCAGCGAGGTGCGGCGGCCGCTGGGCATGGCCGAGGTTTCCCTCCACTTCAAGAATGTTTCCGAGAGAGCGGGTAGCGGAAACGGCCACTCGGCTGATCGTGATGTCAGACAACCCGGGAACGGATCCTCGCCCAGCGATTCCCTGGTCACAGATTCCCCGCCCGATTCGGCCGGTGGTGAAATCGTCCAGGGTGACGAATCCACCACCGATCGGGCGATCGCCGGTGGCCCGCTCTCCATCCCGAATGTACAGGAGGCCCCGGGGAGCGACGTGACCGCCCCGCCCGTCTTTGAGGAGACGGCTGCGCAGGAGGCGGGAGTGCCGGGCGCGCGTTTTTTCCTCGAAGAACTTCCCGACGATATCGTGGTGACCCGCCGGATCTACCGTTCGGGTGAGAGTGAATACGCGTTGAACGGCCAGCGGTGCAGGCTGCGGGACGTTCAGGATCTCCTCGCCCTGACGGAGATTGGCAGCCGCCTGTACAGCTCCATCGAACAGGGGCGCATTGATCAGATCCTGGCGGCGAAGCCGAAGGATCGCCGCGCGATCATCGAGGAGGCGGCCGGCATCCTCGGATACAAGGTCAAACGACGACAGGCCGAGAACAAGCTGGAGGCGGCTCAGGCCAACCTGCTTCGCATCTCCGACATCACCGGCGAGGTCGAGAAACAGATCAACTCGCTCAAACGGCAGGCGGCGAAGGCGCGGCGGTACCGCCGCCTCCAGGAGACGCTCCGGGACTACCGCGGAGTGATCACTCACCAGCGCGGGCTGGCGCTCGGGGCGGCCCGGCGTGGCGCCGCCTGTAATCTCGAGAATTTCCGTGGACGCGA
>JAZGDH010000254.1:0-5580 GCA_036477555.1 Acidobacteriota bacterium | reverse complement strand
GCAACCGCCCGGCCTCCCCGTTGCTACATCTCTTCGGGATAAATCAGGTTCTGGAATGTCTCATCGTCGCGGAGCCGTTCGAAGTCGGGGTCGTTCCGCGCGAAAAGCCGGTTCGTGGCATTGAGGTCGATCGCCTTCTGAAGATGCTTGACCGCCTCTCCCGAATCCCCCTTCTGGGCCAGCGTCGAGGCCAGCACGTAAAGGACCTTCTCGTCCTTCGGGCTGGCCTGCAGGGCGCGATCGAGATACCCGACCGCCGCATCGAAATCGGCCTCGTTGGCCTTCATCACCCCGTGATAGAAGAACTCCTCCGGCTTCTTCGGCTGAGGCGCCTTGTTATCGAGCATCGACCGGCAGATCTGGAGATAGCACCGGGTTCGATCGGCCAGTTCCTTCTCATCGGGGTACTGATCCATGATGAGCTGAAATCGTCCCAGGGCATCGGAATAGTTCCGCTTGTGCAGCAGGCTCACTCCTCGCTCGAACTCCTTGAGAGCCTTGTCCTGGATGTCCCAGGAGTTGCCACTGGCGCCCGAACTGGTCCGGGATCGGCTTGTTTTCCGTGGTTTTGTCATCGCTCTCCGCTCATCGAAGCCGGCAAGGAGCCGGGAGATGGATGCAGACGGGGCTGCATCACGAGCCGTAAGTCGTTCCCTCAAAGATAGATAACTATACGAGAAACCACATGGTAGCAAATGCTATTTTAGCGTGTCAATGAAGAGAGCGGGCGGTCGATTCGGGGGAGAGGATGCAAAAAAACCAGAATTGCTTCAGGATGAAGGGGGACCGCTCCCGAATGGAATCGGTTCGACGACGTAAAGTATTGTCACCAGAAGGGTTATATGTCTGAGTCCGAAGCCGGACGACTGGTCTTCATCGGGATCGGCTCCAACGTCGGGGACCGGGCGGCGAACCTCGAGCGGGCGATCGCGGCTTTGAAGGCGAACGGGTTGCGGGTAAGCCGGCGGTCCTCCGTCTACGAGACCGAGCCGGTCGACGTAGCGGAGCAGGCCGACTTCCTAAATATGGTCGTCTGCTGTGAGACCGATATCCCGGTCGGGAATCTCCTCGAGATCTGCCTTGGGGTCGAGCGCGGGATGGGCCGCATTCGTGACCGGGTCCGCGGACCTCGTGTGATCGACCTCGACCTGCTTCTGACCGGCGATCAGGTCACCCGGGAGTGCCATCTCGAGGTTCCCCACCCGAGGATGCACCTGCGCCGGTTCGTCCTGGTGCCGCTCGCCGAGATCGCCCCCGATGCAAGACATCCGGTGCTCGGCCGCACCGCTGCCGAACTGTTGAATGAGTGCCCGGACCGGGCGCGCGTCGATCGGGTCGGCGCGTGAGCGGGTCGAGGGACACGGCTTTTGTTTGCGCACCCCGCGCGGGACGGCTATAATTCGCGCCTCTCCAGCGGATTCGACTGAATGAATTTTAAGTTTATCGCCGTCGAGGGACCCATCGGAGTCGGCAAGACGAGCCTGGTGGATTTCCTCGCCGATCGCCTCGAGGCCCGCAAGGTTCTGGAGAGCGTCGAGAATCCCTTCCTTCACGAGTTCTACCAGGATTCTCCGGGCGCCGCCTTTCAGTGTCAGCTGTTCTTCCTGCTCAACCGATTCCGCAAGCAGCAGGAGCTGGCCCAGGGGAATCTCTTCAAGCAGTCGGTCGTCTGCGATTACATCTTCGCCAAGGACAAGATCTTCGCCTACTTGAATCTGAATGACTCGGAGCTCATGCTTTACGAGAAGCTGTACGGATTGCTGGAAGAGCAGGTCCCTCATCCCGATCTGGTCATCTATCTACAAGCCCGGGACGAGATCCTGATGGAGAGGATTCGCAGTAGAGAACGTGAGTACGAGAAGGAGATTTCCGACGCCTACGTCTCCGAATTGAATCGGGCGTACAATTACTTCTTCTTCCACTATAATCGGACTCCGCTGCTGGTCATCGATACGTCGAATATCGATTTCGTGAAGAGCCAGGAGGATCTGGAAGAGATCCTGCGTCAGATCAGTTCCATGCAGAAGGGCGTGCAGTACTACATCCCGCTCGGATCACGTAAGTGACCGGGACGGGAGAAAAGGTAGGCGCCGCCCGGGTAGCTCCAGTCAACCCCTCCCTCTACCGGCCCTGAGCGCCGGAGGGGAGAAGGAGGGTTCCATGAGTCACACACCCGAACACCCCGCACCGACCCCCGAAGAATCCCGGCCAGTCACCGTGCCCGTCCTGCGTGAAGCGAAACGAGCGGGTCGGCGCATCACGATGCTGACCGCATACGATCATCCCACCGCCCGCCTGCTCGACCAGGCGGGGGTCGACGTCCTGCTGGTGGGGGACAGCGTCGCCAATAACGTCCTTGGATACTCCAGCACACTTCCGGTCACGATGGAGGAGATGCTGCACCACACGCGGGCCGTCGTCCGCGGCGTTCGGCGTGCTCTCGTCGTGGCGGACATGCCGTACCTCTCGTACCAGACCTCGCGGCGTGACGCGATCCGGAACGCCGGCCGCTTCCTGAAGGAGGCCGGCGCGGCTGCCGTCAAGCTCGAAGGGGGGAGCAAGCGGGCGACGCTCGTGCGCTCCCTCGTCGACGCCGAGATCCCGGTGATGGGACACATCGGACTGACACCCCAGTCGGTTCACGTCATGGGCGGCTACCATGTTCAGGGGCGGCGGGCCGACGAAGCGACCCGGCTGATCGAAGACGCCCGGGCGCTGCAGGAGGCGGGGGCCTTCCTGCTGATCCTCGAGGGGATCCCCGAACCGGTCGGCCGCGCCATCACGGAGGCGGTCGTCATTCCGACGGTCGGCATCGGCGCCGGGCGATTCTGCGACGGCCAGGTGCTGGTGCTGCACGACCTGATCGGGCTGAACCAGGGACCGCTGCCGCGCTTCGCGCGACGCTACGCCGATGTCTCGGGGATCATTTCGGAGGCGGCCGCGCGCTACGTGGACGACGTCCATAACGGCACCTTCCCTTCGGAAGGGGAGACCTACGGGACGCCTCGGCCGGTGGCGCCGAAGACGGGCGCCGGCGGAAGCTGACGGGCACGTGGAGACGATTCGGTCCGCGGCCCGCATGACGGAGATATCGCGCGAGGAGAGGCAGCGCGGTCGCCGAGTCGGTCTCGTGCCGACGATGGGCGCGCTGCACGGTGGTCATCTCTCGCTGGTCTCCCGCGCGCGCACCGAGTGCGACATGGTCGTCCTCTCCATCTTCGTCAATCCACAACAGTTCAATCCGTCGGAGGATTACGAGCATTATCCCCGCGATCTCGCGCGCGACGCCGGCCTCGCCGCGGGGGCCGGAGTGGGGATCCTGTTCTGTCCCGGGCCGGAACAGATTCACGTTCCGGGGCACGCCACCTGGATCGAGGTCGAACGGCTCGGAGATGTGATGTGTGGACCACGCAGACCGGGGCACTTCCGCGCGGTCGTCACCGTGGTGGCCAAACTGTTCGGCATCGTCCGGCCCCAGGTCGCCTACTTCGGCCAGAAGGATGCGCAGCAGTTGCGGATGATCCGAAGAATGGCGCGCGACCTTCACCAGGAGGTGGCGATCGTCGGCTGCCGCACCGTGCGCGAGAAGGACGGGCTGGCCCTCTCTTCGCGAAACGCGTACCTGACTCCCGAAGAGCGCCGCACCGCGCCGGTCCTCAACCGGGCGCTCGTGGCGGCGCAGGCGACGGTCCGCGCCGGCGAAAAGGACACCGGCCGTCTCGTCGAACAGATCCGCGCGACGCTCGAAACCGAGCCGCTCGTCCGGATCGATTACGTCGAAGCGGTCGACGATGAGACGCTCGCGCCGGTCACCGCGATCGAGGGTCGGATACTCCTCGCCGTCGCCGCCTTCATCGGCAAGGCCCGCCTGATCGACAACATCATCATCGAACACTGATCGCCACTCGCCTCCGCGAGTCTCTTCGCCCCGCGGAGCCGTGTCCCATGAGGTGATGTGAATGGCGGGGCCGGGGTGCTCGCGGACTCAGGCGAGTTGAGACAGCGCCTGCAGGTCGAGCTGCAGGTGGCGGAAGATCTCGCGCGAGCGCGACTCGGTCGCCTGGAAGCCGAAGCTGGTGTTGATGGTGTAGTGGGCGAGCCGGGTCTTCTCTTCGGTCGGCATCTGGGCGTCGATTCGGACGCGCGCTTCGTCGCGGGTCAGGTCGTCCCGCTTCATGACGCGGTCGATCTGCACCTCCGGTTCGCAGTGGGTGACGACGATCCGCTGGTAGTCCCGGTGGACGCCGGTCTCGATCAGGAGGGCGGCGTTGGTGACGGCGATCCGGCCCTGGCCGATGGCGGTGAGCGTCGCAACGAGCGATTCCTCCTCGCTGCGGATCAGAGGGTGGAGGATCGATTCCAGGCGGGCCCGGCTGCTCGGGTCGGAGAACACGACCCGGCCGAGATGGCCCCGATCGATGCTTCCGTCCTCGCGCAGGACACCGGATCCGAACGCCTCCACGACCTTATCGTAAGCCGGTGCATCCTTCTTGATCATGCGATGGGCGATCTCGTCGGCGTCGAGGACGGTGGCGCCGAGCGTCTGGAAAATCCGGGCGACGGTCGATTTGCCGGTCGCGATGCCGCCGGTCAGACCGACCCGCAGGACGAACGGCCGCGCCCGTGTCACCGCCGACTCCGGATGGGTGTGGAGATCGTCGCCCGAGGAGGGATCGTTCATCGCGACGGGCTGAGCACCGGGGTCTCCCGGCGCGCCTGGGCGAGCCGGAGGGTGTTGCGGAGCAGGCAGGCGATCGTCAGCGGGCCGATGCCGCCGGGGACCGGTGTCAGGTGACCGGCCACATCCAGAGCCTCGACCGGATGGACGTCGCCGACGAGGGTGTACCCCCGCTCGCGCAGCCGGACGAGGCGCGGAGAGTCGGCGCCGAAGATGCCGGCCGCCCGCTCCGCGTCGTCCATGCGGGTGATCCCGACGTCGATCACGGTGGCGCCGGGCCGGATGTGCGCGGCACCGATGAAAGCCGGGCGCCCCATCGCCGCCACGAGGATGTCGGCCTGTCGGGTCACCGAGGGGAGGTCGACCGTCTTCGAGTGACAGACCGTAACCGTGGCGTCGCGCCGCGTCAGCAGCAGTGCGAGGGGTCGACCGACGATCTCGCTGCGTCCGACGATCACCACCCTGCTCCCCGCGACCGTCAGCCGACTGCGGTCGAGCAGTTCGACGACGCCGGCCGGCGTGCAGGGGACCGGCGCGTCGAGCCCCATCATCAGGCGGCCGGAGTTCATGGGGTGCAGCCCGTCGACGTCCTTGCCGGGATCGATCGCGAGCAGGGCCTCGATGCGGTCGAGCCTCCCGGGCAGCGGAAGCTGCAGAAGAATCCCGTCGAGGTCGGCGTCGTCGTTATGCCGCCGGATGGTCTTCAAGAGATCGGCCTGGGGGATCGAGGCGGGGAGGGTGGTCTCCTCCGAGCGGATTCCGACCTCGGCGCAGGCGGCGATCTTGTTTTTAACGTAGACGCGCGAGGCCGGGTCGTCGCCGACGAGAATGGCGGCCAGCCTGGGGCCGTGGCCGTGCCGGCCCCGGAACTCCGCCACCTCCTGCGCGACCTCGGAACGGAT
>JAZGDH010000253.1:0-6280 GCA_036477555.1 Acidobacteriota bacterium | reverse complement strand
GACCGTTTTCAGAGCCAGGGCGCCGCCGCAGGAGGGACAGTGGCGGTACTCGATGGTGCCATCGTCGAAGCGGAGTGGGAGGCTCATGCCGGTCGGAGCGCACGGATCATGATGCTGCGCCTTCTGAATTTCAGCCGTCCGTCTTCGCGCCAGACAGCGTGACCGATGAGATCCTTATCGACGCAGGCCGCCATCATGGCCCGAACCCGTGCGCCGGATCGCGCAACCGCTCGACTGTTTCATGGTATTCGCGCTGTGCCGAGTCATCCGGTGCCCGCATGTCCTCCACAGCGACCGATCCTCCGGGACGCACGACATCCGCCATCTGCCGGGTCGCCGACAGCGGATCCTGAAAGTGGTGAAACGAGTTCCTGCAGACGACGCGATCGAATCCACACGCCCGGAACGGAAGGCGCATGGCGTCGCCGACGACATACCGGCAGCCATCACCCGATCCGGCCTGCCTCACCATGGCATCGGTCAGATCGATGCCGATCGCATCATAGCCCCCACGCGCGAGAGCCGTGGTCACGATCCCGGGTCCGCAGGCGACGTCGAGAATCCGATCGGCCGGACGCAACTCTAGAAATCGGATCAGCCGCTTCAGGCGTTCGGGATCGCGCTGAAATGGGTTTCGCGCAAACGCGCCTGCCTGCCGGGTGAAGCTTTCGCGCATGAGCGATGAATCGGCGGTCATAATGCTCCTCGTCTCAGAGCCGATGATTGTACCCCGAAGAACGGTCATGCCTGAAGGCGGCCGCGCGGCCGCATGTTATAATCCCTGTCTCATGAGAACATTTTTCCTATCGTGCGCGATTGCACTGCTCGCCTGGCCCGTGCAGGCGCGGCAGGACGGCACGCCCGCGGGGACGGCCGGCGACGCCGATCGGGACACGATCGAGATGCACGTCGGGATTCCGGGCCTGGTCTATGTCGGACAGTCCCTCGCCGAGCTGAAGACGCGCTTCTCCGAGATCGAGAGCAGCAATTTCGCCGGGGATGAAAAGGTCAGGATCGTCCGGATCGTGGATCGGGGGGTCTCATGCTTCGTCGCCGGAGACTCGGAGGAAGCGATGCAGGTGATCTCGGTCGGCTTCAACTTCGAAGGAACCTATGAGGGCGTCGGTGAGAGCGGATACCGCACGATCGAGGGGATAGGCAAGGGGTCGACGGTCAACGATCTGCTCGGCATTTACGGGCGCGCCGAGATCACGAGCGCCGGCCAGAAGAGCTTCATGCAGCGCCGGAAGGCGAACGCCCGGCCCGATCCCAACGAGCCGAAGAAATACCTGTTCGCGAGCGACGATGGCCGTGTGAAGACCTACTTTCAGTCCGAGGGCGCCCAGGTGGTCCGCATGGTGATCAACCACCTCGCTTTGATCGATCAGTATATTCTCAAGCGGCAGACCCCACGCTAGGAGCCTGTCCGGGTCTTGCTCCCGGATCCCGGAACAAACCATGACGCAGTCACCCGACGTCCTCGTCATCGGCGGAGGGATCGTCGGACTGTCGATCGCCCGCGAAGCCGCGCACTCCGGCCTCAGGACACACCTGATTGAGCAGGGCGAGCCGGGCTGCGGCTCGAGCGCCGCCGCCGCCGGCATGCTGATGCCGCACGTCGAGAACATACGGTCATCACCCCTCCAGCCGCTGGCGCTCGAGAGCCGTCGCCTTTACGGAGAGTTCATCGACCGGGTGACGCGGGAAAGCGATCTCGATCCGCACCTGCTCAACGAGGGGAGCGTCCTGCTCGCGCGCTCCGACGAGGGGGGCGACGCGCTCGAGGCGCGCGCCTCCGACCTGCGCGATGCCGGTGTGCGGGTGGAACGCCTGGCGCCGGACGATCTCGCGCGTCTCGAGCCGGGCCTGGCCGCCGATCTCTCCGGAGGCCTGCTCGTCTTCGATGATGCGAGCGTCGACAACGTGATCCTCATACGCGCTCTTCACCGCGCGGCATCCAGCGCCGGCGCGCGCATCGAATCGGGGGTGAGGGCGCGGCGCCTGTGCATCGATGGCGGACGGATTGTGGGAGTCGAATCCGATTCGGGACGCTACCCGGCGGGTGCCGTTGTGGTTGCGGCGGGCGCCTGGTCGGGGAGTATTGAGGCGGAGGGAATGCCGTCCCCGCCGACACACCCTGTCCGCGGCCAGATCGTCTGCCTCCAGCCGGACACGCCTCCTATCCGTCGCATCATCTCCGTCGGTCCGTTTTACCTCGTGCGCCGACATGACGGGCGGATCCTCATCGGAAGCACCATGGAGCGGGTCGGTTTCGACACGAACACGACGGCAGAGGGAATCGCGACACTGCTGCGGGAGGGTCTGGCGCTCGTCCCCGAGCTCCGGCGGGCTGCGTTGCACTCGACCTGGGCGGGCCTGCGTCCGGCCACGGAGGACGGTCTTCCGGCGATCGGACCGGGGGCGTTACCGGGACTCCTTTACGCCACCGGACATCTGCGGCACGGGATCCTGCTCGCTCCGATCACGGCTCGTCTGATCGTACGACTCCTGCGCGGGGATGAGCCCGGATGGGATCTCTCACCATTTGACCCGGGTCGATTCCTCCGGACAGGCTGCTAGGAGCCTGTCCGGGCATTGCGCAGGGTCGCGCGCATGGGCGCCTAGCCTGCGCCCTGGCCGGTCTTCTTTGTCTTCTCGTGGTGCGCGAGGAAATCGGCTTTCAGGCGATCGTGGATCGCATCGAGGCGATCGTACAGGCGCTTCAGCTTGCGCGGCTTGACGCGCGCCAGCGCGTAAGCAGTGAGGAGCGGAACGGCAATCGTCGTGTCAACGTATGCGACGACCGACTGGGCCAGTTTTTCGGGGTCAACCTTCCCCCAGGAGACCGCCTCGGCCGGCGTGGCGCCGGACAGGCCGCCGGTGTCGGGCCTCGCATCGGTGAACTGCACGTAGTAGTCGTGACCGTGACCGCTGAGCCCGAGGATTTCCTGAATCTGGGGTTCCGTCTGCAGCACGAAGTTTTTCGGTGAGCCTCCACCGAGCATGAGGACGGCGCTCTTCCCGATGTCCTGCCGCGCGTGGTACACGATCCCGGCCGTCTCGTTGACGTCACGGGAGACGTCGACACGCGGGCCGATGCCGCGCATCGTCAACTCCGCGATGTTCAGCCCGATCGTGGAGTCACCCGGTGAACTGACGTAGCAGGGCACCCCCGCACGGTAGGCCGTGGTCAGGAGGCAGGTGTCGACGACGCCCTTCTCGTCTTCGGTCGCCGCGAGGACCTTGCCGACCAGGTAGTGAAGCTCGGCCGTGCCCATCTCCTTGTCGAACATCTCGTGCTCCATCATGCGGCGCAGGTAGTCGTCGGTGTCGAGCAGGACCTGGGAATCGAACAGGATGTCGTAGATCCGGGTCACGCCCTGACGGCGCAGCAGGGCATCGTCCACCTCGTGCGTGCCGCGGTGCAACGACATGTCGAGGGCGAAGTGAACGTCATGATAAAGATTCGCGCCGGTGCTTACGATCCAGTCGATGAAGCCCGCCTTGACCAGCGGGATGAGGCAGGAACGGCCGAGGCCGGCCGGGGTCAGTGCGCCGGACAGGCTGACGCCGACGATCACATCTTCCGCCAGCATCTTCTCGGAAAACAGCCTGCAGGCAAGCTGAAGGCGCCCGCCGTTGTAGGCCAGAAAGGTCTCGTCGATCAGCCGATCGACGGTGACGTCGCTCCGGATCGGATCCGGGTGGATCCGCTGTCCCCGCAGAAATTCCTTCTTGTTCGCCATCGCGCCCCTTTCGCTGTAAAGCCCCTGAGAGCGCGCGTACGCGCGCCACGTGGCGCGGATGGTAGCACGCGGGATCTGCACCCGCAACCGCGGCGCGAACCTGCCCGGATGACGATTTTCTCTCGGGAGACGGTGACGCGGCTGCGCGGCTCAGCGATCCTCGCCGTCCTCGAACAACTCGTGCACGCGTTCCTTCGGAGGTGGCGGCGTCCAGCCCTTGCGCCCCGCCTCGACGACACCATCACGCACGCGGACGAAGGCGTCGTAGAACCGGCGCTGCTGGACGGGGCTCATGCCGAGCCGGCGGTCGCGCAGTTCACGGCAGACGTTGAACGCCTGCTGGAGAACATCGGGGGATTTCTCCGCCGAAGCGCAGCGCTCGTAGGCTTCGATCAGGGTGATATACACCTCGACGTCATCCGGAGCGATGTCGTGGGCCCAGGACAGGCTGCGGAGCGCCTGCACCCAGTCGCCTTCTTCCAGTGCGCGCTGGCCCTCGGCGATGTAGTTGTTCATGCGGTCGTGTCGCCAGGATCGCTCAGGTCGAGAACGAGCTGCCGCAGCCGCAGCTCGACTTGGCGTTGGGATTATTGAATGTGAAACCGCTGCCGTTCAGTCCATCGCTGAAATCGAGCGTGAGGCCGTTGACGAAGAGATGACTCTTGCCATCGAGGTAGATCTTCACGCCATGGACCTCGAAGACCTTATCCCCCTCGGACGGGTCCTTCTCGAAGTTCATCTTGTACGACAGACCCGAGCAGCCCCCTCCCACGACCGCAACGCGCAGCCCGTGGTCCTGGAGATCCTCGCGCTCAATCAACAGCCTGATCTGGCTGGCCGCCTTTTCCGTTACGTGAATCATGAGACAGTCGCCCTCCGTGAATCCGGGGCGCCCGGTCGGACCGTCTCCAGCTCGCCGCGGCGTCGCGCCTCTTCATAGAGCGGCGAGATCTCCCGCAGCCGGACGACGGCCTCGACAACGCGCCCGATCGTGTAATCGATTTCCTCCACCGTGTTGAACCGGCCCAGTCCGAATCGAATCGACGTCTGGGCCGATTCAGCGCTGACCCCCATGGCCCGCAGCACATGGGACGGCTCCCGGCGCTCCGAGGAACAGGCCGACCCGGATGACACGGCGATGTCATCGAGCGCCATGAGCAGCGATTCTCCCTCGACATACGCGAAACTGAGGTTGAGGCTGTGCGGCAGACGGCTCGTCGGCTGTCCATTGACCGTCACCGCCTCGAGCCTGCCGCGTATCCCCTGCTCCAGCCTATCCCGAAGCGCGCTCAGCCGCGTCGATTCCTGCGGCATTTCGGCCACGGAGATCTCGAGAGCCACACCCAGTCCGACGATTCCGGGCACGTTCAGCGTGCCGGGCCGCAGACCGCGCTCGTGTCCCCCTCCGTGCTGAACCGGCTCCAGGCGGACACGGGGATTCCGGCGACGAACGTACAACGCACCCGCCCCCTTCGGTCCGTAGACCTTATGCGCCGAGATTGACAGCAGATGAATCCCCATCTCCGTCACGTCCATCGGAATTTTTCCGACCGCCTGCGCCGCGTCGGTATGGAACCACACCCCGCGCTCCGCGCAGATTTCTCCGATCTCCCTGATCGGATGAATCGTCCCGATCTCGTTATTCGCGGACATCAGGGAGACGAGGACCGTGCGGTCCGTCATCGCCCGCCGAATTTCATCGAGATCGATCGATCCGTTCCGATCGACGCCCACCCGCGTCACCACGGCACCGAGGCGCTCCAGGTGCTGCAGGACGTCCAGGACCGCCGGATGCTCCGTGACCGAGCTTATGATGTGATCCCCGCGATGACGATTCGCCTCGAACGCCCCGAACAGGGCCAGATTGTTCGATTCGGTCGCCCCCGATGTGAAGACAATTTCTTTCGCGTCGGCCCCGATCGCGCGCGCAATCTGCAGGCGCGCGCGGGTGACCGCCTCCTCCGCCCTCCAGCCGAAGGCGTGGGTGCGCGACGAGGCGTTGCCGAATTCATGCTCGAAATACGGCAGCATCACTTCCAGCACGCGCGGATCGACCGGAGTGGTGGCGTGGTGGTCGAGATAGATCGGGGTCTTCATGGATCCCTCAGATCGGTGAGCGTCGTTTCTTCGAGCAGGGTCGCGATCCGTCGATGCACGGCGGTCAGGGAGCGCTGCACCGTGCAGGTGGGGAACTGCGGGCAGTCTTTCTTTCCCGGGTCGAGACACTCGATGAAGCAGGGCGGGCCTTCGATCGCATCGATCACATCCCACAGGGTGATAGCGGACGGCGACCGCGCGATCTGATAGCCGCCCTTCGTCCCGTGGTGCGACGCGATGAGACCCCTCCGCGCCAGCTTCTGCAGGAGCTTCGCCATCAGGGCCGGCGGGATGTGATGCTCGGCGGCGATTTCGCGGGCGCTCAGGAAGCCCCCACCCGACACCCCGGCGAGGTGTTGCATGGCCATGAGGCCGTAGTCGGCCCGCTTGGAAAGGCGGATCACACCAGTATCTCCTGGAAGCTCATATGGGACCTG
>JAZGDH010000252.1:0-5168 GCA_036477555.1 Acidobacteriota bacterium | reverse complement strand
GGTCAATCATACGCGATGTGAGCGTCTCCTTCTCGTTGGGGCGCCCTTCGCGTTTGAAGAAGCCGCCGGGGATTTTTCCGGCCGCATAGGTATTCTCCCGATAGTCCACGGTCAGCGGCAGGAAGTCGACGCCGGTTCTCTCTCGATGTTGCGCGGTGGCGGTGACGAGGACGACGGTGTCGCCGTATCGGACGGTGACCGAGCCGTCCGCCTGTTTGGCGATCCGCCCGGTCTCAATGGTCAGGGTTCGGCCTCCTATTTCGAGGCTGCGCGTATGCATCAAAAACTCTCCTTACATGCGCCGGCATCGAATGCTCCTGGCGGAGGACATTCGAATGCAGCATGGTCCCCCGGGCCTGTCGGCGCGGGGGCGTTCGAAGGAAGGCTCAGTAAGTGAGCGGAACGAAGGAGATCGGTGGTCTGCGGGAGGGTGACCAAGGGCGATACCGGGGTGTTGAGAAGGAAGGGTATTGGGATAATGGGAATAATGAGGCCGTGAAAAATACCCTTGGGCTCCTTCCGGTGTTCGTCCTCTGGTCGGATGGGAATCCTCCCGCTTACGCCGACCCTCTGTTCCGAGCGTCGCCCGGAATCCGGCCTTCCTATTTGCGGATCCCGAGCCTCTTAATCAGCTCTCGATAGCGCTCCGCGTCCTTGTCCTTGAGGTAATCGAGCAGATGACGGCGAGCTCCGACCATCATCAGGAGGCCGCGGCGCGAATGGTGGTCCTTAGCGTGCGAGGTGAAGTGCCCCATGAGGCCTTCGATGCGCTGGCTCAGGATTGCGATCTGAACCTCGGGTGATCCGGTGTCGGAGGCGTGGGTCTTATACGAATCGATGATCTCAGTTTTGCGCACTTTATCGAGGGCCATATCGTTCCGGAAATTCTCCCTGTACTGAGCCACAGGTCCTGCGAACCGCAAATTTAAACAGAGCGGACTTTAGCACAACGTCCCGGGGCTGTAAAGCAGGCCGCCCGCGGCCGGTTAAGCGGTAAAGACGATCTGCGGCCGGATCAGTGGCCTCGCCTCGGAGGCGACCGGCAACATGACCTCCCCGATTCCAACCAGCCTCCCTTCCGGTCCCTTCAGCCGGCAGCGTCCGGGGGGCAGGGGAGGGCGGGGTGCGACGACGTCCCCCAGGCCGCAGGGCCTGCCGTGGCGGATGGCATGGGTTCCCGCCGCATTGAGGGTGAGCGTCGGCAGGCCGAGCGGGATCTCCTCCATCGGCAGGATGCGCTCCTTCGCCTGCGCTCCAAGCTCGGTAAGCCGCTCAGGCGGAATCGCATCGTCGATCCGGAACGGTCCGGCTGCGGTCCGCCGAAGTTCGTGCAGGTGCGCCCCGCAGCCGAGTTCCTCGCCGAGGTCGTGGGCGAACGATCGCAGGTAAGTCCCGGCCGACACCTCGGCCTCGAACGACACATCGGGAGAGGTGAACCCCAGTAGATCGATGCGCCGGAAGACGACCGGAGTCGCCACCGGCACCACCGGGAGCTTCTTGCGCGCAAGGCGGTACATCGGTGTGCCGTGGACCTTCTTGGCGGAGAAGACAGGCGGAACCTGGCTCACCGAGCCACGGAACTTATCGATCGCGTGACCGATCGTGGAGAGGTCGACGAGAACCTCTCGTGGGGGACCGACGGGGGTCCCGGCCCGATCGTAGGTGTTGGTGCTGACGCCGAGTCTCAATGTGCCGCGATAGGTCTTATCCATGCCCGACAGGAACGTGGCGAGGCGGGTCGCCTTGCCGATCATCAGGACGAGCAGGCCGGTGGCCAGCGGATCGAGCGTTCCGGCGTGCCCGATACGGCGCACACCGAGCACTCGCCGCGCCAGCGCCACCATGTCGTGCGACGTCGGTCCTTCACCCTTGTCGATCAGCAGAACACCATTCGGCTCGGTCATTCAATCCTCGTCCACGGATTCTTCGCCCTCGCGCTCGCCGCGGATGTCCCGCAGCAGGCTTTCGATCCGCTCACCGCGATCGAGCGAGTCGTCGAGGACGAACTCGAGCGCGGGGGAGTATCGCAGCCGCAGATTCTTGAACAGAGAGCGCCGCAGATACCCCGCCGCACTCTGCAGGGCGCGCACCGATTCCTCGCGTACGGTCGGTTCGCCCAGAATGCTGACGTACACGCGGGCGCTGCGCAGATCGGCAGTGACGGAAGCGCCGGTCACGGTCACGAAGCCGATGCGCGGATCACGCACTTCACGCTGGAGCAGTCGCGAGATCTCCTCTTTGATCAGGTCGGAGACGCGCTCCCTTCTCATCCCCACCCGGGCCTCCTCATGACAGGAACTCGACGTGGCTGTCCAGCACCTCGCCCGGCACGCGACGCTCCACCTCGTCCTGAATCGATTCGAAGATTCGCTCGAGCGGAGCGCGGGCCGAGGCGATGGCGACCACCCCGATCGTGGCTCGCTGCCACAGGTCCTGGTCGTCGATCTCGGCCACTGCCACATTGTGCTGGCCGCGCAGCCGATCCTTGAGGCTGCGCAGGATCTGCCGCTTCTGTTTGAGGGAGCCGATTCCGGGAAGATGGAGGCTGAAGATGCAGAGCCCGACGTTCAGGCCGGTTCGCTCGTCGGCCGCGCCCATGATCAGAGGCTCTTGACTGCGATCTTCTCGATGCGGAACGCCTCGATTACGTCGCCGACTTTGACGTCGTTGAAATTCGCCAGGCCGATGCCGCACTCGTATCCGGCCTTGACCTCGCTGGCGTCGTCCTTGAAACGTCTCAGGGAGTCGACTTTGCCGGTGTAGACGACGACGTTGTCGCGCAGCAGTCTGGTCTCGGCGCTGCGCTTCATGACGCCGTCCGATACGTGGCAGCCGGCGACCGCCCCGATCTTCGGGACCTTGAAGACCTGGCGCACCTCGGCGCGACCGAGATAGACCTCCTTCGATTCCGGCTCGAGGAGGCCGACCATCGCCTTGGTGATCTCGTCGGTGATATCGTAAATCACCGAATGCAGGCGGATGTCGACCTTCTCCTTATCAGCCAGCTCCTGAGCGCTACGTTCCGGTCGCACGTTGTAGGCGACGATGATGGCATTGCTGGCCGAGGCGAGCAGAACGTCGGTCTCCGTCACCGCGCCCACACCCGAATGAATCACCTTGAGCTTGACCTTGTCGGAGGGCAGATCGGTGAGAGTCTTGGAGACCGCCTCGACCGACCCCTGCACGTCGGCCTTCACAACGAGAGGCAGTTCCTTGATCGATCCCTCCTTGATGTCGAGGTGGAGGTGATCAAGGGTTCGCCGGGACGACTTGGCCAGCAGCTCCCGACGCAGCTTCTGCTGTCGGAAAGCGCCGATCTGCCTGACCTTCCATTCGGCCTCGAGAACCTGGAACAAGTCGCCCGCTTTGGGAATGCCATCCAGCCCGATCACCTCGACCGGGATCGAGGGGCCGGCCTCTTTCATCTTGTGGCCCTGGTCGTCGAACATGGCTCGAACCTTGCCGTGCACGGCCCCCGCGATGAACGGCGCCCCGACCTTCAGCGTGCCACGCTGGACGAGGATCGTCGCCACGGAGCCCCGGGCCCGGTCCAGTTTCGACTCGAGGACGGTGCCGGACGCCAGGCAGCTCGGATCGGCCTTGTGCTCGCCCATGTCGGCGACCAGCAGAAGCATGTCGAGGAGTTCGTTGATCCCGGTCTTCTGCTTGGCCGAGATCGGGACGGCGACGGTCTGCCCGCCCCAGTCCTCGACCAGAAGATCGCGCTCCGACAGCTGTTTCTTTACCCGATCGAGGTCGGAGTTCGGTTTGTCGACTTTGTTGATGGCCACCACGATCGGAACGCCGGCGGCCCGCGCGTGATCGATCGCCTCGACCGTCTGAGGCATCACCCCGTCATCCGCCGCCACCACGAGAACGACGATGTCAGTGACCCGCGCACCGCGCGCACGCATCTTGGTGAACGCTTCGTGGCCGGGGGTGTCGATGAAGGCGATGCCGCGGTTCTTGAACTGAATGTGGTACGCGCCGATGTGCTGGGTGATCCCGCCCTTCTCGCTCTCGGTGATCTTCGAACTGCGGATCGCGTCGAGCAGCGAAGTCTTGCCGTGATCGACATGCCCCATGATCGTGACCACCGGATCCCGCTTGCGAAGGTTAGCGGGCACCGACTCGACGGCCTCCTCCTGCGCGACCTCCTCCTCGAAGCTCATGACGGTCGCCTCGTATCCGAATTCGCGACACAGCTCCGTTGCGGCCTCCACATCCAGCGATTTATTGATGGTCGCCAGAAACCCCTTGAGCATCAGACGCGCGATGATGTCCTTGGCCTTGAGCTCCATCTTCTCGGACAGTTCCTTGACCGTCACACCCTCGGTGATCGTGATCTTCTTGAACTCTTCGGGCAGGATGGGCATCTGCAGAACCGCCGGTCGTGGCGGGGGAGCGGGATGCGTTCTCGATTTTCTCTTCCCCGGGCGATGAGGCGGGCGCCCGCGCATGCCGCGCGGGGGCGGGCGTCTGTTGATCACCGGTCGCGGCGCACCACCCGGCATGCTCGGCCTGACGTAGGTTCCGGGGCGTGGGGGAGCGGACGGCCGCTGGCCCATGGGCGTCGAGGATGGTGGCAAGCCGGGACGCTGGGGACGGAGCGGCATGCCTGGACGCGCCCCCGGCAAACCGGGGCGGACGGAGCCCTGTCCCGTCGCTGGTGGACGCACCACCGTGCCGGGGCGATTCTGGCCCGGGACCTGCGCCGCCCCCGGCCTGCCTCCTAACGGGGTGCCTGCGGGCCGGGCGCCGGCCGGAGCGCCCGGGCGCTGAACGCCGGGTGTACCGGGGCGCACTCCTCCGGGTACACCAGGACGCAGGCCTCCAGGTGAAGTCGGTCTGGCCGCGGGGGTGATCGGCCTCGTTGCGGCGGCAGGCGCGCGACGCACAATCGGAGCAGCGGTACCAGGCTTCGTTCGGGCCGGGACCTGGCTGCTCCGCACGCCGGCCCGCCAGGTGGCTCTCGCCGGTGCTGTTGCCGGCCGCAGGGCGGCGGCCGGTTTCGTCACGGTTGATTTCGCAGCGACAGGTCTTGCAACGGTCGGCCTCGTTGCGGCGGGCTTCGCGGCGGCAGGCTTCGCAACAGTCGGCCTCGGTGCGGCAGTCTTCGCGGCGGTCGGCCTCGTTGCAGCTGGCTTCGCGGCGGCAGTCTTCGCTAC
>JAZGDH010000251.1:0-3020 GCA_036477555.1 Acidobacteriota bacterium | reverse complement strand
CGGTTCGCACCGACCAGATCGTTCCGGCCTGATTCCCGGATCGCACGTCGATCGGGATCGAAGCACTGGTCTGGCGCCGCGCCAGGCAACGGACGTAGATGTTCTTGACCCGGGTCTCCAGGACGGTGAAGAGGAAGTCGCCGTTCGCATCCGTGACCCCCGCACCGACGATTTTCGATCCGGCGACGACCTGGACGTCGGCGAACCGGATCGGCAACTGGGTCTCAATGCCGGTGAACCCGCTGGCATCGAATTCGCGGTCGACGTAGGTGAAGCGCCCGGTCACCTCGTAGTCGCCGAAGGCGGGAGTCGCCATCGTCGCAATGCTCGCAGCAAGCAACAGAAACGGGGCGATGCGCCTCATGGTGCGACTTCCTCGCCCGGCACACCCATCACCTCGTACGCGCCGAGGTGATAGCGCCCCTCACCGCGGTATCGACCCACATGGAGAGTGCGCCCCTGCCGGGTCTTGAGAGAGGTGCCATCGTCGAGTTTGACGATCGCCTCGACCTGAATCGCGTAGGCGCCGTCAGCCGGAAGTTTCAGCGGGATCGCGTGCCTGCGGGCGGCGCCGGGGAACACGCGGAAGCCTTCGATCTCCGTCAGCCAGGCACCGGGGACAGCATCGACTCCGTCGGGGAGGAGAAGCCGCATCGATACGTCGTGTGGGCGTTCGTCTCCCACGACCTCGATCAGCGCGACTCCCTGCCACCCGCGGCGTGTTCGGGCCAGGTTCCGAAATTGCAGATCGATGACGACCGGGAGGAGCGGCTCAATCGTTGCAGGATGTGAACCAGTTGGCGGATCGGCAGGGAGAGACAACTGCACAGCCGGCTGGCTGAGCAGCAGAACGAGAGTGCCTGTTATCAGAGCGAAGGACGGCGCAATTCGCATCGAGCGGCCCCCTCCCCATCGGGCCGCGGTCATCGAACAGGCTGGTCTGTCGCTATACGGCGACCTCTCCACAAAGTCAAGTAGAAATGAGAGTTAATGCTACTGAAGGCATTGACTGACCAGCGATTCAGCGTACACTGAGGGGAACTCCACGAGGAAGGCTCGATGAGGATGAAACGTGTCGGGGATCGTCCGATGGAGCACGCAGTGCGATCGTATCGAGTGCGCGTGCTGGAGCGGATCATCGCCGATCAGACGGCCGGCCAGGTCGGCCTGACCGTGTCCCGGCGGCGTCTGGCGAATGATGTAAGGCGTCTGCGCCGACTCACCGGACGCATGGCAGCGGCGCGCCTCCGGCTGCAGACCGCCCACAACCGTTTACGCACCATCAGGCGGGAGATCCAGCCGGCAGGCAGCGACCGCTGAACGCCGCCGGACCCCTCATGGAACGGATTTACCTGGATCACGTCACGACGGCGCCACCGTCGGCCGCAGCGATGCGGTCGATGCTCCCCTACCTGGGCGCACGCTTCGCCAACGCGTCCAGCCCGACCGATCGTGGCGCAGAGGCCCGGGCGATGATCGAGGAGGCGAGAGAGGCCGTCGCATACCTGGCCAGCGCTCCGCCCGAAGAGATCATTTTTACCGGCTCAGCGACCGAATCCAACAACCTGGCGATCAAGGGGATCATCCGGGGACGCGGGGCGCCACGAGGGCATCTCATCGCCGCTGCCACGGAGCACACATCGATCCTCCATCCCCTGCGCACGCTCGAACGGTCCGGGTACCGGATGACACTGCTGCCGGTCGACGGTGACGGACGGATCGACCCCGAGAAGCTGGCCGGCGCGCTCACTGGCGAGACGCTTCTCGTGACGATCGCGCACGCGAGCAGCGAGATCGGGACTCTGCAGCCGATCGCAGAGATTTGCCGGGTGGCTCATGCCCGCGGCGTCCCCGTCCACTGTGATCGCGCGGTCACCACCGGGATCCTGCCGATCCCGAGCGGTGAGGATCGACCCGATCTCGTGACGCTTTCGCCCAATCCAATCGGTGGACCGCAGGGGATCGCCGCCCTGCAGATCCGCAAGGGGATCAGGTTGTCGCCGCTGATCGAGGGAGGTGTCCAGGAGGGAGGCCTTCGCGCCGGCACCGAGGCGGTGGCACTGGTCGCGGGGTTCGGCGCCGCGGCGCGCGAGGCGGCCGGCGGCATGGAGGCTCACATTGAACAGTGGACGGCGCACGCATCTCGATTGCGCGCTCTTCTCGCGGATCGTCTCGAGGGGACCACCTTCACCGGGCACCCGAACATCCGAATCCCGGGGCATCTGAGCCTGTGCCTGCGAGGCATCGAGGCCGAATCCTTGTTGCGGGCGCTCGATGACCGCGGCCTCGAGGCCACGAGCGGCTCTCCCTGCACAACGGAGGTGTTCAAGACCTCGCACGTCCTCGAGGCGATCGGCATCGACCCGATTCTTGCGCGGGGTGCTCTCGTTCTGTCGTTCGGAGTGTTGAGCCGCCCTGAGGATCCGGAACGGGCCGCCGGACTGCTGCCGGAGGTCGTCTCTCGTCTGCGGGCCCTGAGCCCGCTTACCTCCGATTGAACCTCAGTCGTCGAGCGGGTTGAGAACCAGTCCGGTCTGGACCTTCGGATAAAAGCAGGTCGTCTTCTGCGGCAGGCGCAGGCCCTGGCGGGTAACCTCAATGACCTGCTCCATCCTTGTCGGGTTCATCAGGAATCCGATCTGCGCCGCTCCGCCCGACATGTGCCGGAAGAGATCGCGATCTTCTGTGAGATAGTCGATATGGCTGGCCCGCACCTGGGCCTCCGTCGTGATTCCCAGGATCTCCTCGAGAACCAGCCGATGCAGGAGAATGACGTCGAGTCGCCTCAACGGCTCGGGCATCGCCGCCATGAGCGGACGCTCCAGTCCGGCCCCCTCTCTCCATCGGGCGACCCAGGCCTCCGACTCTCCCTTGAACAGCATTCCGAAGACCCCGGGGCGATCGCCGCCATCACGGACCGAGGCCTGGAGCCCTTCCTCCCGCTCCACCGGGTTCAGTTCGAAGAGGGGCTCGAGCCGTGAACGGAATTCCGCGGGATCGAACCGGGGAAGCGAATGCAC
>JAZGDH010000250.1:0-2755 GCA_036477555.1 Acidobacteriota bacterium | reverse complement strand
TCGGAGCCGGTGTCGCCGCCAGCCGGATGGCGGTCGATCTCGGCTGGATCGAGTACGAACGCCAGGTCGGGCAGACCGGGCGAACGGTGACACCCGATCTCTACATCGCGTGCGGCATCTCCGGCGCGAGCCACCATCTCGAAGGGATGTCGGGAGCGCGCAGCATCGTCGCCATCAACACCGATCCGGAGGCGCCGATCTTCCGGGTCGCACATCTCGGCCTGGTCGCCGATCTGCACGGCCTCCTCGCCCGCTTCGAGGAGGAGGTCGACCGATGACGATCGGCGGCGAATCGATCACGCGCGTCATTCTCGACAACGTCCCCCGCCCGCTCGAACTTGCTTTTTACGCCGCGGCGTTCGTCTCGTGCGGGCTGGCCGCTCTCCTTCTCGCCAGGCGGATGCTGCTGCACCGCCGGGGACGCGGTGACGGTCGGGATCAAGCGACGTCGCGCCGGCCGCTTCAGGCGCTGGGCGCGTTCCTCCGGTATGTCACATTCCACGAGCAGCTCCTGCGCGATCGCTACGCCGGCATCGCTCACCTGCTCATGTTTCACGGGTTCTTCATTCTGTTCGTCGGCACCTGCCTCGTCTTCCTCGAGCACGATACGCCGCTGCATTTCTTCTACGGCCGTTTCTACCTGATCGCATCGCTCATCATCGATCTGGGTGGCGTCGCGTTCCTGGCCGGGCTGATCATGTTCATCTCGCGGCGCCTCCGCCGCAGGACGGTGCGGATTCTCGACGCCTGGTGGGTCGGCGCCCTGGCCTGGCTGCTGCTCGGCATCGGCGTGAGCGGGTTCCTGCTGGAGGGGGCGCGGATCGCGCAGCATCTCCCCGCGTTCGAACGCTGGAGCGTCGTCGGGTACGGAACCGCGCTCGCGCTGCGCAGCGCCGGTCTCGATGGCGGGGCCGCGATGACGTGGCATCGCGTCCTCTGGTCGACGCATGCGCTGCTCTGCATCGCCTTCTTTGCCCTGCTGCCGTGGAAATTCTTCGCGCACATGGTGTACGGCGGGATCAGCTGGGCGTTGCGCCGGCGCGCGCTCCCGGGAACGCTGCGCCCGGCGCGCGCGGGGGATCGCGCTCCCGGCGCCGTGACGACGGCCGACCTCCCCTGGAGGGACTTGCTGCAGGCCGACGCCTGCACGACCTGCGGGCTGTGCGACGATGCCTGCCCCGCAAATGCCGCCGGAAAGCCGCTGCGCCCCCGCGAGGTGGTGCTCGGGCTTCGCGCGGCGCTCGATGGCAAAGCCGCTCCCGACGGACCGGCCGGCGCGCGCGACCACCGCCCGCACGGGACCCCTCTCGCCGCCCACATCACGGACGAAGCGATCTGGTCGTGCACCACCTGCATGGCGTGCAACGAGTCCTGCCCGGTCGGCATCGAGATCTTCGACAAGATCGTGGAGATCCGGCGCGGCCGGATCGAGACGGGCATCGTGCCGGAGTCTGCGGAACGGGTCTTCGAGGGATCGGCGGCGGCATTCAATCCGTATGGCAGGCCGGCCGAGGAGCGGATCGCCTGGGCGAGCGGCCTCGATCTACCGGTCGCGCGTGAGGATGAGCCGATTGAACTCCTCTACTGGATCGGCTGCGCGGGGAGCTTCGATCCGGACGGCCGGTCCGTCAGTCGCGCCATGATTCGCATCCTCAATCATCTCGGGATCCGGTATCACATCCTCGGCCGACGCGAGCGCTGCACCGGTGACCCGGCGCGGAGGATGGGCGAGGAGGGTCTGTTCCTGGAGCAGGCGCGCGGGACAATTAATCTTCTATCGCGCCATCGCGTCGTCCGCGTCCTGACCCATTGCCCGCACTGCTTCAATACGTTCGCGAACGAGTATCCGGCTCTCGGCGCGCGGCTGGAGGTGGAGCATCACAGCCGGTTCCTCGCACGCATGATTCGCGAGGGGCGGCTGCGGCTGCCGTCCGGCGACGGATCGAGCATCACCTTTCATGACCCCTGCTACATGGCGCGCGGCAACGGCGAGACGCGCGCCCCCCGCGAGATCCTCTCCGCGCTGCCCGGCGCTCAGATTCTGGAGATGCCGCGCCACGGTGAACACACCTTCTGCTGCGGCGCCGGTGGTGGGGCGATGTGGCTGGACGTGCCCGGAAAAACACGCGTGGAGAACCTGCGTGCGCGCGAAGCGGCCGAGACCGGTGCGTCGATCGTCGCCACCGGCTGCCCATTCTGCAAGTCGATGCTCGAGGCGGGGAAGCAGTCGCTCGATGACGGCGGCGCCGGGCTGCGCGTGAAGGATCTTGCCGAACTGATCGTCGAAGCGGAGGGGTTGTGACGCGCCGAGATGTTGCGATCTACAGAGGTGTTGTGACCCACGGAAGTGTGGCGAGGTGATGAGCGTTGCAGTGGTGCTCGGCACGCGCCCGGTAGAGATCCCGAGTGTGCGCTCGACGGAGAACCGGGAGGATCAGGCGATGTCATCGCGCTCCCTCCCCGCATCCGATCGCGCGGCGACGGCGATCGCGCTCAAGTGTCTGGGCGGCCGATTCCACGCCTGTTGCAGGAACGATGACCAGGAGGCGTTCCGGTACGCCCTCGCGGCAGGCGCCGAGTCGGTCGCGGCAATGGACGGTATTCGCGCTGACCGATTCGATGTCGTTCTCGTCGGAAGCGGCGGAGCCGGCCCCTCGGGCGACCTGCTCGCCGCGGCTCTGGCCGAGAGCGGGCGCGCCATGCTCGTCCTGGAGGTCCTGGAGGTTGTCGTGGACGGCGATCGCCTGATCGTCAC
>JAZGDH010000025.1:0-3416 GCA_036477555.1 Acidobacteriota bacterium | reverse complement strand
GCCTTCGCGGCTCGCCGGCGGCCGTCCAGCGGCGGCCCGTCCTCCATAAGATAACCCTCGAAGGTCCCGATGGGATCCCTCATTCCCCAATAACGGAATTGTTCTTTCGGGAGGATGGCCCGGGCCTCCGCCTCGTCGTGGGTGGCGTGACCGCCCATCCGGAAGGTCTTGGCGGTCAGGAGGCGGGGACCGTCCCCCGAGCGGCATTCCGCGGCCAGCAGGGTCGCGGCCGCGTGGACATCGAGGACGTTGTTGCCGTCGCAGGTGAGGCCGGGCACGCCATAGGCGGGCCCGAGGGCCTCCATCTCTCCGGAGCTGTGTTTCTCGATGGGTGTGCCGAGGGCGATACGGTTGTCCTGCAGGACGATGATCACCGGCACCTTGAGGACCGCCGCCAGGTTGAACCCTTCGTGGAAGGCGGTCGTCCGGCTGGCGCCGTCGCCGACCCAGGTCAGCGCGATGCGGGCCTCGCCGCGCTGCCGAAAAGCCAGGCCGATACCGGTGAAGATCGGCACCAGATTGGCCATCAGGCTGTTCGGCGGGATGACACCGAGCGCGGGATCGCCGGTGTGCAGGTCCCGGCCGCGGGTGATCTGATCGCCGGTCCCCAGATAGGCCTTGAGCATCTGCGCCACCGGCATCCCCATTTCGTGACAGGCGCCGGCGTTGCGGATCATCGGGCCGACCTGGTCGCCCTTGAGGAGCGCATGCACGCTGCCGACCGTCACCGCCTCCTCGCCCGTTCCGAGCCACGCTTTGGAGATGATCCCCTGCCGGACCCAGCGCTTGAGAGTGATGTCGTGCAGGCGAAACCGGACCATCCCCTCGTACAGCCGGATCAGCTCGCCCGGTCCGAGCCGTTCGATCACGGCGCGGCGGCGGGGGTCCCGGCGCACCGTCGCGCGGTACTCCTCCATCACCGCTGCGTCCACCTTGAAGTCGATGTACTCCGGCGGATCGTAGAGTGGGTAGCGCTTCATCGGCGCAGCAGTTCCTTCATATCGCGCACGGCCCGATCCATGCCGACGAGCGAGGCGCGCGCGATGATCGCATGGCCGATGTTCAGCTCCTCGATCTCGGGGATTCGGACGATGCGGCGGACATTCTGGTAATTGAGCCCGTGACCCGCCAGGACCCGGAGCCCCATCTTGGCGGCGGCGCGCGCCGCCTGGCCGATCGCCTCCGCCTCCTTCGCTTCCTGCTCGTCGTGCCGCGATTCGGCGTACTTGGCGGTGTTAATCTCAATCATCTGCACCCCGAGCTTCGAAATCGCCTTGATCTGGTCATAGTCGGGGTCGGCGAAGATCGACACCTGGATTCCCGTTTCGCGGATCTCGGCGACCGTCCTGCGCGCGAGCGTCAGGTTGAGCAGGACGTCGAGCCCCCCCTCAGTCGTCACCTCCTCGCGGCGCTCGGGAACGAGCGTGACGTGATCCGGCTTGTGGGTTGCCGCGAGCGTCACCATGTCGGGGTTGGCGGCCATCTCGAGATTCAGACGGGTGCGCACGGTGCGACGCAGCAGCTCGATGTCGCGATCCTGGATGTGGCGGCGATCGCCTCTTAGATGGATTGTGATGCCGTCGGCGCCCGCGAGCTCGGCGATCGCGGCAGCTGCGATCGGATCGGGCTCCTCGGTCCCGCGTGCCTGTCGCAGTGTGGCGATGTGATCGACATTGACTCCGAGTCTTACCGGATGCGACATTAGGCTCCTCCGACCAGGGTCAGGACGGAGCCTGACCGATGGCGTCCTGGATGATGATTCTCAGGCGCTCCGCGATCGCCTTGATGGCGTCCTTCGACTCCCCCTCCACCATGACGCGCGCTTTCGGCTCGGTCCCAGAGTACCGCACGAGGAGCCTTCCCCGGTCCCCCAATCTGAACTCCTCCTCCCGGATCGCAGGTCCGATGGAGGGGTGATCCTCGAGTACGGGGCGGGAGCCGACCGGGACATTCACCAGGATCTGAGGGCAGGGGCGGATCGTGGCCGCCCATGCGGCGAGATCGAGACCGGTCCGGGCCACGAGATCCAGCAGCAGCAGTCCGGTCAGAAGCCCGTCCCCCGTCGTGGCGCGCTCCATAAAGATGATGTGGCCCGATTGCTCGCCACCCAGGACGAAGCCTCCCCGTCGCATTTCCTCGAGGACGTACTTGTCCCCGACCGGGGTGCGACGGAGCGCGATTCCCTCCGCGCGCAGCGACCGCTCCAGCCAGAGATTGCTCATCACCGTGCCGACGACAGCGTCGCCGGGAAGGGCGCCGCGACTCTTCAGATCGTGCGCCGCGAGGTAGAGGATGTGATCCCCGTCGAGCACACGCCCCGAAGGGTCGACGGCAAGACAGCGATCGGCGTCCCCGTCGAATGCCAGGCCGAGTTGAGCCTGCCGCTCAGCGACGAACTGCGCCATACGATCCGGGTGGAGCGCGCCGCATCCCTTGTTGATGTTCCTCCCGTCCGGCGAGTCGTTCATCGTCAGAACCTCCGCCCCGGCACGGCGGAACAGTTCCGGTCCGAGGGAGGAGGCCGCGCCATTCGCGCAGTCGAGAACGACCCGGTGACCGGAGAATGAGGTTCCGGCGGGGAGCGCCGACAGAAGAGTCGCCATGTAGCGGTCGTGGAGATCCGCCCGGAGGCCTTCCTGATCCGCGTCGGATTCGCGATTCGTGCGCCGGGGCGTCTGTCCCGAATGTGCCTTCGGCACGCCTTGTCCGGCGCCTTCGAGGATCTGTGCTTCGATCGAGGCCTCCATCGAATCGGGCAGCTTGTACCCCTCACGGGAGAAAACTTTGATGCCATTGTCACCGTACGGATTGTGCGAGGCGGAGATGACGACGCCGGCGTCGTACCCGAGGTCCCGGGTCAGCCCGGCCACCGCGGGGGTGGTGAGGACACCGCCGCGATGCACGCGCCCGCCCGCCGCCTCGATACCTCGCGCCAGGGAGCTCTCGATCGCGGGACCCGATTCGCGTGTGTCCCGTCCGATCAGAATGCGCGGGTGCTGCGTGCTGGATGTGAGTAAAGAGACGATGGTCTCTCCGATGCGTGTCATGGTCACATCGTCGAGCGGGAATACGCCGGCGGCCCCCCGGATCCCGTCCGTGCCGAAAAGACGCTTCAACGCCGGCCGCTCCTCACGACTCCATCTTGTCCGGAGAGGACGGTCGGGACTCGCCGCGGCGCTCGCTCCCCGGGGCGTCGATCGAAACGTGAACGCGCACGGGCCCGATCGGCTGAATGACCCGCACCCGGCTGCCCGGTTCGGCTTCGGGGATCGGTGTGACCTCGATGTCGTAGTCCTGCGTCTCGCCCTCGAGGGAGATGGTGCTGGTCGTCGCCCGTTTCACGCGCGCCACCTCGCTCGCCGGTCCCTCGATCGTCACGACCGCCGGATCGATGACGTGGTCGCGCTTCTTGTGGC
>JAZGDH010000249.1:0-2182 GCA_036477555.1 Acidobacteriota bacterium | reverse complement strand
TCGACCATGCTCATCCCTGTGGCGCCGGACTTGCCGATGTACGGCTCGAGCAGTGATGCCGTATGCACCTCCATCACGCCGTCCTGCATGATCTTCACCGCCGTGGGGCGAAAACGCTCACCCATGTATTCCTCGCGCGCCGCGACCAGGCGATCGATCTGGTCGAGCCCCTCGTCCTTTTCGTACCACAATGAACCGACGACCCGCGCCGTCAGCTCACCCTTCTGCTCGAGGGCCCGGTATGTATCGAGCGACGCGGAGGCACCGGTCCCCCCCAGGAGGACCATGGCGTCCTGAAAAGCGGTTATCCCGTAGGCGTTGAGAACCTTCAGGGCATACCGGAGTCCTTCCTCACGCTCCGCCGGGGTTGTCTTGGGCATGTGCTTCAGAACCAGTTCCATCGCCGCCGGCTCTTGCAGACCACCAACCGGTTCGCCGGTGGCCGGATCCCGATCGATCCGTCCGCCCGCCGGGTCGGGGGTGTCCTTCGTGATCCCGGCGAGTTCGAGCGCCTTCGAGTTCACCCATGCCGAGTGCCCGTCGGACGAGTCGACGTAGATCGGGCGGTCCGGAACGACGGCATCGAGGAGCCGCTTGTCAGGAATGGCGTTGGGGAATGCGTCCATCGACCACCCGCCTCCCACGATCCATGGGAGGTCGGCATTGGCAGCGGCGTACTCGGCGATCGTCTTCACGTACAGTTCCGCATCGGCCTCCAGATCGAACAGGGCGCACTGCTGGTAGGTGACGCCGGCGCTCACCGGGTGGATGTGCGAATCCTGGAACGACGGCAGGACCATCCGTCCCTCGAGATCGACGACTTTCGTGTCGGGGCCGATGAAGGGGTCGACCTGCCCGTCGGCGCCGACGAAGACGATCCTGTCGTCCCGGATAGCGACCGCTTCGGCCCAGGATCGGGCGCCGTCGACCGTGTAGACGGCTGCGTTGCGCAGGACCAGGTCGGCCGGAGGCTGCCCGCCCGGGCCGGCACAGGAGATGAAAAGAAGGCCGGCGAGCAGCGGGGTCAGGACGAACGCACGCTTCTTTAGGGACATCTTCAAAACCTCCCGGGAATCGTCTCCCGACCGACTGAGCGAGTGAGGATGAGGGCCTGATCCTACGCCAGAATCACGAAATTGCAATCGGGGTTCGACCGGTCCGAATCTGCGCCGCCGGACCTGTTGCATGCCCCCTCGCGGGACCGCGGTTGTGAAGGGTAAGGGGATGGTGTCCCGCATCGTCCGGCCGCCGATTCCGCGCGGCCGGCCCGGAGGAGATCGACCCGTGATCCTGACAGAGATGAGAGCCAATGACATGCAGACACGATCACCGTTCCGGCCGGTCCTGACCGGACTGCTCGGCCTGGCGTTCCTCCTGGCCGCCGCCACGGCTGCGGCCGTCCCGGCAGACGCCGGACAGGTTGTGCCCCCGGCGAACGCCGACAGCTGTTCGGCCTGCCTGCGCGCATCCAATCTGGGGGAGTGCCACCTGGTCGCCGTGCAGCTGGCCCAGACCGGCCGCCTGGCGAGGGCGATCGCGATCGAGAGCCATATTCGTGAGCGCCAGCCGGAGAACGCGGAAGTCGCGGCAGCCCTCGGGCGCATGTACCACATGGCGAAGAATCCACCGCGCGCGATCGAGGCGTACCACGCTTCGCTGTTCGCGACGTCCGGATATCCTCCGGCGCTGATTGGATTGGGTACGATCATGGAGGAACAGGGCGAGACGGCCATCGCGGCGCGCTACTTCGGGCGCGCTGTGCGGGAGAACCCTGAAGAGCCGATGTTCAAGATGCACCTGGCGCGCGTGCTCGTGCAGGCAGGCCGCGATCAGGAGGCCCGCCCGGTCCTCGAGGAGATCGTCCGCCGCTGGCCCGGCTCGCGGGAGGCCGCCTCAGCCGAGAAGCTGATGTCCCGGACCACTCTCGCACGACCGTGACGACCCGCCCGGTCGGGATGCCCGAGACCACCGACACCACAACGCGCAGCGGTTTCGAAACCTCCGCCGAGATCCGGCGTCCGAGGGTGCTCGTCATCGACGACGAGATGTCGGTGCGTGACTTCCTCACCGAGGCGCTGTCACAGAGCGACTGCGTCGTCGATGCCGTCGAGGATGGCACGCTCGCCATCGAGAAGGCGAGTGCCAGCCGGTACGATGTCTGCTTCTGCGATCTCAACCTGCC
>JAZGDH010000248.1:0-6613 GCA_036477555.1 Acidobacteriota bacterium | reverse complement strand
AACGGGTAGTTCCATGGGGCGATCGATCCGACCACGCCGATAGGCTCACGACGGATGAAGCTGGTCATCCCCTCGACGTACTCGCCGGCCGCCGACCCATCGAGAACGCGCGCCTGGGACCCCATGAACCGGATGTTGTCGTTGGCGAACGGAATGTCGCTGTTCTTGCTCAATTTGTGCGGCTTGCCGGTCTGGCTGGTTTCCATCTCGGCAATGCGGTCTGTTTCGGTGTCGAGATGATCGGCCAGCTTGGACAGCAACGCGCCCCGCTCGCCAGGCGTCATTCGGGACCAGCTCTTGTACGCTTTGCGGGCCGCCTTCACCGCCAGGTCCACGTCCTGGGCCGTCCCCTTCGGGACGCTCCCCACCTTCTTCTCGTCGGCCGGGTTGATAACCTCCATGCGCTGTTTCGAGACCGACTCGACCTCTTTTCCACCGATGATCATCTTCAGATCGGACATGAGACCCTTCCTCCTCGGCCCATCCCGGACGGGCGGCTGCGCTCCGGACCCCGCCGCGGGGAGATGTTTCCTCCCGGAGCTCCGTCGTGAATTGTGAAACGATCTTGAACGGTTACTTTATCAAAACGACCGGAACGCCGCCAGAGACGACGGCGCCCGGCCGTCGCGGGTGGGACCGACATCGGGAGACCCGCTTATGACGCGATCGGTGCCTACACGATCGGCGTCGCGGTCTTCTGCGGTGGATCGTAGAACGGCAGATCGACGATGGTGGCGCCGGCGCGATGCCGCACCGCCTCGACGGTGATCTCCATCTGAACGCGGCTTCCCACGAGTGCGTGTTCGCTCGTGAGGTTCGCCAGCGCGATCATCCGCTTGAGAGTCGGCGACCAGGTGGTCGAGGTCGCCTTGCCGGCCTGCTGGCGCCCCGCGTAGACCGGGACGGCGCAGCGCGAGGCGGTCGACGGCACCTGCGGGGCCAGGCCGACCTTCTCGAAATGCGCCTCCACTTCGGGCCAGTCGATGGAGAGCCCCACGAGCCGGCGGGACGGGCCGCGGCGCTGCTCCGCCTCGAGCGCGGCGCGCCCGACGAAGTTCCCCTTGTCGAGATGGACCGTCTTGCCGAGCCCGATTTCGTACGGAGAATACTTCTGCGATTCGATCAGCGCCTTCCGGCTGCTGGTGAAGTCGACCTCGATCAGGATGAGCCCCGCCTCGATGCGGGCGATGTCGAGGGCGAGCATCCCGGCGGCGTGAATGCCGAATGCCCTCCCTTCCTCCATCAGGGCATCCCACACCTTCCCGGCATCATTCCACGGAATCCAGAGCTCGAAGCCGAGATCCCCCGTGTAGCCGTTGCGCGAGATCTCGACCGGAACGCCGGCGATCGTTCCCCTGGTCATCCGGAAGTAGCGCAGATTCTCGATGTCGGCGTCGGCCACCTTCTTCATCAGGCGGCCCGAGGTCGGCCCCTGCAGGGCCAGCGCCGCGAGGCGCTCGGAGACGTCCTCGACCTCGACATCCATCCCGATCGCATTCTGCCGCAGCCAGCGAAGCGTCGGGTCGGCCGCGGTCAGTCGGTAGGTCGTCTCATCGAGACGGGTGATGGTGCCGTCGTCGATCGTTTTCCCCTCCTCGTCGCACCAGGGTGTGTAGATGACGCGACCGACCGCCACCTTCTCCATGTTTCGCGTGACGACGCGGTCGAGAAGGCGGCATGCGTGCTTCCCCCGGATCACATACTTGTAGAGAGGGGTGATGTCGAACAGCGCCGAAGCGTTGCGGACGGCGTTGTATTCGTGCTCGTGGTGCGTCTCGTAGACGCTGACGGCGTAATAGCCGGACCAATCGCGGTAGCTCAGGCTTTCGCACAACTTCGAAGTTCGATCGTGGACTGCGGTTCCGACGGGCACGACTCCTCCTTCGTATTTGCGGATCCCGGTCATTCTTTCACAAAAACGGGTCCTGAGGCTCTTGCTTCGGCCCTAATAGATTCATACAATGAGTCCTCATATTGCAACGATGTTTTGTCATGCGGACCGAATCATTCCGGTCCGCCCGGGATTGAAATGGGCAGCCGGTACGACGCGATCATCATCGGGGGCGGCCACAACGGCCTGACCACCGCCTCCTATCTGGCACGCGCCGGGAAGAAGGTCCTCGTCCTCGAGCGGCGATACGTGCTGGGCGGCGCGGCCGTGACCGAGGAGATCTTCCCCGGGTTCAAGTTCTCAGTCTGCTCGTACGTCGTCTCACTGCTGCGCCCCGAGATCATCCGCGACCTCGACCTTCCGAAGCACGGCCTGGAGATCCTCCCGCTCGACGGCACCTTCGCGCCGATGCAGGACGGGAATTATCTGTGGCGGGTGAACGACCACGGCAAGACCTTCCGCGAGATCGCCAAGTTCTCCCGGGTCGACGCCGAGGCCTACGAAGAGTTCGGCAAGGCGATGGTGGCGATGTGCCACTTCGTCAAGCCGATCCTCGACATGACGCCGCCCGATCCGACCTCGCTGAACCTCAAGGACCTGCGCAAGCTGCTGTTCCTGGGACGGCGGTTCCAGGCGATGAACTCCAACGACAGATACAATCAGGTCCAGTTGATGACGATGAGCGCCATCGACTTCCTGGATCAGTGGTTCGAGACCGATATCCTGAAGGCCTGCATGTCGGCCTCCGGCATCATCGGCACCTTCCTCGGCGTGCGCTCCCCCGGCACCGCTTACGTTCTGCTCCACCATTACATGGGGGAGATCGACGGCGCATTCAGGAGCTGGGGGTTCTCACGTGGCGGGACCGGCGCGATCTCGAACGCCATCGCCGGCGCGGCCCGCGAACTGGGCGTCGAGATCCGGACCGAAGCCTCGGTGGCGCGTATCCTCGTCAAGAACGGCAAGGCGCAGGGAGTCGTGCTTCAGAATGGGGACGAGATCCACGCCGACCTCGTTTCGTCGAGCGTCGATCCCAACCTGACCTTCCTGAAGCTGATGGAGCCGGGCCACCTGTCGGATGAGTTCATCGAGCAGGTGAAGCGTTATAAGTACCGCGGGTCGTCCGGCAAGGTGAACCTGGCGCTCGACGCGCTGCCCAACTTCCGCGCGCTGCCCGGACCCGGCGCTCATCTGCGTGGGGCCATCTCGATCTCTCCCTCGGTCGAGTACATGGAGCGCGCCTACGACGACGCCAAGTACGGGCAATTCTCGCGCCATCCCTACATCGACATAGTGATCCCGAGCCTCACCGATCCTTCGGTGGCACCGCCCGGGAAGCATGTCATGTCCTGCTTCGTGCAGTACGCCCCCTACCACCTCAAGGAGGGGACGTGGGACGAGCAGAAGGAGGCGTTCGGCGATAACGTCATCAACACGATTGCCGAACATGCCCCGAATATCAAGGACATCATTCTGCACCGGCAGGTCGTGTCTCCGCTCGACATGGAGCGGGAGTTCGGCCTGACGGAGGGGAACATCTTCCAGGGCGAGCTGTCGCTCGAACAGCTCTTCTTCCTGCGCCCCGTTCCGGGCTGGGCCAAGTACCGGACCCCGGTGCGCAACCTCTATATGTGCGGCTCGGCGACCCATCCCGGCGGCGGCATCATGGGCGCGCCCGGACGGCTTGCCGCGCTCGAGATCCTGAAGGATTACGGCAAGGGAACGATCTAGAGATGGCCGACAAGCGCGACTTCATCATCATTGGCGGCGGACATAACGGTCTGGTCACGGCCTTCTATCTGGCACGCGCCGGGCACCGCCCGCTCGTCCTGGAACGGCGCGACGTGGTCGGCGGCGCGGCGATCACCGACGAGTTCCATCCCGGGTTCAAGGTGTCGACCCTCGCCTACGCCTGCGGTCCGGTCCATCCCGACGTCGTCCGCGACATGCGACTGCAGGATCACGGGCTCGAGATGCTGCGCTCCGAGGCGCAGCTGTTCGCCCCGTCCCCCGACGGACGATCTCTCGTGCTGCACGCCGATCCGAAGCGCTCGGCAGAATCGATCGCGGCGCTGTCGAAGAAGGACGCCGAGGCGTACGGGCGATTCCACGACACGCTCGGCCGGATCGGGCGCGCCCTGTCGCGCATCCAGACGATCATCCCGCCGTCGATCGATCGACCATCGCCCCGTGACCTGATTAACATGCTCCGTCTGGGCAAGAAGATCCGCGACCTCGGCCCCAGGGACATGCATCGCATTCTGCGCTGGGGGACGATGCCGATCGCCGATCTGGTGGCCGAGTACTTCGAGACCGAGCTCCTGCGCGCCGCGATCTCGGCCCGGGGGATCTTCGGCACCTTCCTCGGACCCTGGTCGGCCGGAACGACCACCCTGCTTCTGCTTCGCTGCGCCGCCGATCCCGATCCGGTCGGCGCGGTGTCGTTCCCCCGCGGCGGCATGGGCGCCCTCACCGCAGCGATGGCGGACGCGGCCCGGAAGGCGGGCGCCGAGATTCGCACCGGCGTCGAGGTCACGGGCATCCGAGTGCAGGACGGGCGGGCGACCGGCGTCGTGCTCTCCGGCGGCGAGGAGATCCCCGCCAAGGCGGTGATCTCGAACGCCGATCCGAAGCGGACGCTGCTCAACCTCGTCGATCCGATCCACCTCGGCCCCGATTTCCTCAACCGGATGCGGAACTACCGTTCGTACGGCACTGCCGCCAAGGTGAACATCGCACTGTCCGGTCTGCCGGAGTTCACAGCGCTCAAGAAGGCTGCGGGTGACGGCAACGCGACATTGAGCGGGCGGATCCACATCGGGCCCGAGATCGACTACATCGAAAAGGCGTTCGACGAGTCCAAGTACGGAAACTTCTCGAAGCACCCGTACCTCGACGTCACGATCCCGACCATCTCCGATCCGTCCCTTGCTTCGTCGGGGAAGCACGTCATGTCGGTCTTCATGCAATACGCCCCCTACAAGCTCAAGAGCGGCGACTGGTCGCAGCGTCGCGACGAACTCGGCAAGACCGTCATCGACACGATCGCCGCCTACGCCCCGAACCTGCCCGGCCTCGTTCTCCACAGCCAGGTCATCACCCCGGCCGACCTCGAGACGACGTACGGCCTGACGGGTGGCCACATTTTCCACGGCGAGATGGCGCTCGATCAGATCTTCACGATGCGCCCGCTGCTCGACTGGGCTCGCTATCGCACTCCGATCGGCGGGCTCTACCTGTGCGGCGCCGGCACTCACCCCGGCGGCGGCGTCACCGGCGCGCCCGGAGCCAACGCGGCCCGCGCCATCCTGAAGGCCTGAACGGCCCCCTCCCTCCACGGGTCTACCGGACCGGACCCGTTTCATCCTAGAATCGGCATCCAGCTTCCCGTCATCGTTGCCGGAATTTGTGGTCTCCGGAGTTCGCGTCGGATCGATCGTGTCCGCACGGGGAATACCATGCCGGCCCCCGCGGTATGAATGGGGCCGCTGAGGGTCGATCATGAGCCACGGATCATCGGTTTCTCCAGAGCAGGACAGGCCGATCGGTCCGGCGGCCGGACCGCCGACGAACCGGTCACGTGGCGGTCATATCGTCCGCATCGCGCTCGTGCTGATCGCGATCGCATTTGTCGTCGTGCTCGGCTATCAGGCCAGGGGTTACGTATCCCAATTCACTCTCTGGCTCGACGGCCTGGGTCCATGGGGACCGGTCGCGTTCATCGCCGGATACATCGTGGCGACCGTCGCTTTCGTTCCCGGCTTCCTGCTGACGCTCGCCGCAGGGGCCCTGTTTGGACTGGCGCGCGGAATCCTCTTCGTCTTCGTCGCCGCCACGCTGGGAGCTTCGGCCGCGTTCCTCGTGGCGCGCTACGTGGCGCGCGGCGTCATCGAAAGAAAGCTGGCGGGAAACGAACGGTTCGCGGCGATCGATCGCGCCATCGGCGAGCAGGGACGGAAGATCGTTTTCCTCCTGCGTCTCTCCCCCGCCTTTCCATTCAATCTGCTGAACTATGGTCTGGGCCTGACCAGGGTGCGCTTCATCGATTATCTGATCGCTTCAATCGGGATGCTCCCGGGAACGATTCTGTACGTTTACTACGGAAAGGTCGTCGGTGACGTCGCGAAGCTCGTGGCCGGAGCGAACGTGGAGCGTGGCGCCGGCAACTACGTTCTCTGGGGGATCGGACTCGTGGCGACGATCGTCGTCACGGCGTTCGTCACGCGCCTCGCGCGCAGGGCGCTGCGCGAGGCGACCGGTGGCCGGCTCGAGGATCACCCGGCCTCACCGCCCGGCGCCCCGGGATCATGAGGACCGGTACTGGATCCGGTCCGAATCGCCGATGAATCGATATCGGGAGTGAAACGATGCAGCCGGAACAGCTGATCCAACCGCTCGACGACCACAACCTCAGGCATCTCGGCAACGTCCATCCGCCGGGACACGTCAACCCGAAGCCGAAGGATCGCTACCACCTCGTCGTCCTCGGCGCGGGAACCGGCGGCCTGGTCACGGCGGCGGCCGGCGCCGCGCTCGGCGCGAAGGTCGCGCTGATCGAGCGGCACCTGATGGGCGGGGACTGCCTGAACGTCGGGTGCGTCCCCTCGAAGGGGATCATCAGCGCGGCCCGCGCCTGGTCCCAGGTGAAGCGCGCATCCGAAACGTTTGGCGCACCCCGCGCCGACGGGGAGGGTAATTTCGCGGCCGCGATGCGGCGCATGC
>JAZGDH010000247.1:0-3570 GCA_036477555.1 Acidobacteriota bacterium | reverse complement strand
TCGAGCGAGCGCGATCAGAACTTCTGCATGCGCTCGGAAGACGGCGTGGAGAAGCTCCTCAAGATCTTCAATTCAGCTCAGGATCCGGGCATCATCGATTTTCAAATCCGAGCCCTCCAGCACATCGCCGACAGGGATCCCTCCCTGCCGGTTCCCCGCCTGCAGACGACCCTGGAGGGCGCGGAATCGACCGTGATCCTGGACGGAGAGGGGCGCCGGCATGCCGCCGGCCTGCTTACCTTTCTGCCGGGCCGCTCACTCGACGACGCGGCCCGTACGCGGACGCTTCGCCGCCGCATGGGGAAATTGAGCGCCCGCCTCGGGCGGGCGTTGCGTGGCTTCTTTCATCCGGCCGCCGAACACGTTCTGCTCTGGGACATCAAGCATGCGGGGCGCCTCCGTGCACGGCTCGATCAGGTCGACGATGCGAAGCGACGCCGGCTGATCGGGCACTGGCTGGATCGGTTCGAATCCGTGGTTCGGCCGGCCCTTCCCGGCCTGCGCGCGCAGGTGATCCACAATGATCTGACTCCGAACAACGTCCTCGTCGATCCGGACGACACCGAACGAATCACCGGCATCATCGATTTCGGCGACATGGTTCATTCCGCCCTGGCGTGCGATCTGGCCGTCACCACCTCACGCCATCTCGACGGGGCCTCCGATCCGATCGAGGCGATCAGTGACGTCATCGCCGGCTATCACTCGGTGACTCCACTGGAGGAGGAGGAGATTGCCCTGCTGCCCGATCTGATCGCCGCGCGCCTCGTGGCGCTCTCGGTGATCTCGGCGTGGCGCTCGAAGGAGCATCCGGACAACCGTCACTACATCGAGGGCGACGAACCACTCGCCTCGGACATGCTCGCGCATTTCGCCGACCTGGGTTCGGAGCGCATCGCGGCGCAATTCCGCGATGTCTGCGACGGCGCGACGGCGTCGCGCGGTCCGGCAGTTGCCGCCGGCCGGGAAGAGACGTCGCAGACCATTCCCGAACTGCTCGCTCGCCGCAAGCGACTTCTCGGCCCCACGTACCAACTGTTTTACGATGCCCCTCTCCACCTCGTGCGCGGCGAGGGAGTCTGGCTCACCGATGCCGATGGGCGTTCGTACCTGGACGCCTACAACAATGTGGCGCAGGTCGGGCACTGCCACCCGCGCGTGACGGAGGCGCTCGCCTCGCAGGCGCGCACTCTCAACACGCACACGCGTTACCTCGACCGGGTTGTTCTCGATTACGCCGAGCGGCTGACGGCCACCTTCCCGAAGGAGTTGAGCGTCTGCATGTTCGTCTGTACGGGGAGCGAGGCCAACGATCTGGCCTGGCGCCTGGCCAGGGTTTTCACGGGCAACGAGGGAGCGATCGTCACCGAGCGCGCCTACCACGGGAATACCGATGCGATCATTCAGCAGTCGCCCGAGGAGCTGCCCGCGGCGGAGCGTTCAAGACACGTGAAGACCGTGCCTGCGCCGGACGATTTCCGCGGCCCGTACCGTCGCGGAGAATCGGCCATCGGCGAACGCTATGCGGCCTGCGTCGACGAAGTGATCGCGGCCTTTCGTGCGGACGGCATCAAACCGGCCTCGTTTCTCGTCGACTCGATCTTCGCCAGCGACGGCATCTTCGTGCCACCGGACGGTTACCTGCGTGAGGTGTTCCGGCGTGTACGCGCGGCCGGCGGTCTCTGTATCGCCGACGAAGTGCAGACGGGTTTCTGCCGAATGGGGACCGGGATGTGGAACTTCGCCGCCCACGGTGTCGTCCCGGACATCGTGACGCTGGGCAAGCCGATGGGCAACGGTCATCCGCTCGCCGCGGTGATCACGACACCCGAGATCGCCGGCGCTATCGCCAAACAGGGCGGATACTTCAACACCTTCGGCGGGAACGCCGTCTCGTGCGCGGTCGGCCTGGCCGTCCTCGAGGTGCTGGAGCGCGAGGGGCTTCAGGATAATGCCCTGCGGGTCGGCAACTCCATGAAAAAACTCCTCCGCGTGCTGGCGGAAAAACACCCTGTCATCGGCGACGTGCGTGGAACAGGATTGTTTCTCGGGGTGGAGTTCGTTCGCGACCGCAAGACCCTTGAGCCCGCGACCACCGAGGCCCGGACGATCATGAACCGGATGCGCCAGCAGGGTGTGCTCGTCGCTCTTACCGGAATTCACGAAAACATTCTGAAGATCCGCCCGCCACTTGTGTTCACCGAGGATAACGCCCGGTTGCTCGCGGACACGCTCGATCGCGTTCTCGGCGCTTCTGAGTGAGGCCGTCAGTCTCCCGCGACCCTGTAGATGGTCAGGTCCCCGGCGACGGGCACTCCGAGACCGTAGCCGCTCGGATTGGTGACGGTGAGGGTCGCGGTGCCGGGCACGGGGCATGAGAATCGATGTGACTGTTGTTCGATCTGTGTCTCACAACTGGACCCTTCCCAGGATGCCGTCACGCCATGGTCGACCGCATGGGTCGGCTTGACGTCAATCTCGACACGGAACGTCCCTTCCTGCAGGGTCCAGGAGCGGGACTTTCCATCCTCGAGCCGCAGGGATTCGTCCGCCACCTTCTCGACTACCTCAATCGGCGCGACGGCGACGACGTTGCCGACGGAGGCCTTGAGAACCGCCCTTCCGATCGCGACCGGGATCAGATTCCCCCCCTCTGCCTTCATGATCGATGGATCCGATGATGTCAACGTGACCGGCGCATCGACCAGGGGGCGACTACCCTCACCCATGACGCGCGGAGAGATGGAGACGGGTGCCTCGCCCAGCAGGAGTTGATCCCGTTCGGGCATCATGATCCGCGTCGCTATCCTGCACTTTACATGGTGCTGCGCACTGAGCCCGCCACCCGAGACCTCAATCGTCACATCACCCGTCTTCCGACACAGCATCGACCCGTCCTTTTCAACCTTCAGGATTTCGGTCGTGGCCACGGCATAGGACAGAGTGACGTCAGTCAGCCTTTCGCCGGTCTTGTTCACGACGATGGCGTCAATCGGGATCCTGGTCTTCTTGACGATCATCTCCGGACCATTCACCTCGATTCCGGCGGGCGACTTGTCGGCGCAGGCGATGCCGAGTCCGATCAGAGCGATCAGGCCGGTGCGGGCGACGCGGGTGCATGTCATCCTCGATCCTCCTCTCCGGAGAATCTATGTCCCGGGCTCGATCGGGGCAACGCAGAGGAGCCGTGTTAATCACCACTTTGGTGTCGATCGACGCCGCGGGATGAAGCCTGCTCACGATAGGCGCGGGTGATCGGATACCCTAGGAGCCTGTCCGGATATTGCGTGGGGTCGCCATGAACGACCAGAGAGCCTCCATCGACAGCACGTACCGGGCCATCCTGGCAGACGGAGCGATCCTCTGTATCCGCCTCGGCCCGGGACAGGACATTCTCGAGGCCTGCCACGCCGGATGGCGGGGTGGCCTTCGGGTCGTCGAGCTGACCCTGACGACGCCGGGAGCGATTGAGGCGATGAATCGGCTCGCGCGCGAGGCGGAGACCGCGGGGCAGGGGTGCATGGTCGGCGGCGGGACGGTCCTCACGACCGATCAGGTTCGCGAGGTGGA
>JAZGDH010000246.1:0-11593 GCA_036477555.1 Acidobacteriota bacterium | reverse complement strand
AGGCTGGCAGGGGGCATTCGCGAATCGGTGCGGCGCGCCCGGGCAGCCTTTCCTGACGAGGGGAAGAATCGCCGTCCAATCCAGATCGAGGTCGGAAGCCTTGCGGAGCTGGACGAAGCGCTCGCGTCGGGAGTCGATGCCGTGCTGCTCGACAACATGAATGAGTCGGTTCTGAAAACGGCCGTCTCCCGGGCGGCGGGGCAGGTGTTTCTCGAGGTGTCGGGCGGAGTGACGGAGGAGCGGATCCCTTCGCTCGCGGCGCTCGCTGTGCAGCGCATCTCCATGGGTAGCCTGACCCACTCGTCGCCCGCGGCCGACATTGCCCTCGAGGTGGAGCCGTCATGACCTCGCGACTTCGACGAACTTCGATCAACGGGCCGATGTCACCGTCGCATGACGGTGGCCTCCCGCATGACGCACCCCTCTCGCCCGCCGCCCTCCAGCGGCGTATTGGCACAACGCACTTGGGGCACCGCATTTATCACTATCCGGAGATTGGCTCCACCAACGACCGCGCGATCGAACTCGCGGCGGCCGGGGAACCCGAGGGATCGATCGTCATCGCGGAACAGCAGACGCAAGGCCGCGGGAGGCACGACCGTACCTGGATCTCGGCAGGCCGGCTTGGTCTGTATCTGTCGATGATCCTGCGGCCCGGCGGCGAGGCATCCGGCGCACCCTTGTTCACGCTCCTGGGAGCGGTCGCCACCGCCCGGGCGATCTCATCCGCGTGCGGATGTGTCGCACACATCAAATGGCCGAACGATGTCGTCGTGGAGGGCCGTAAGATCGCCGGGGTTCTGGGAGAAGTCCGCAGCTCGTCACCGATTCTGGAGGAACTGGTTCTCGGATTCGGAGTCAATGTCAACCACGGGAGGGACGACTTTCCCCGCGAGCTCGGCGATCTAGCCACCTCCGTGTATCTGGAAACCGGAAGGCGCCACGATCGCTCGACCCTGCTGGTGGAGATCCTGGAGTGTTTCGAGAGACGCTATCTCGCGCTGCTGCGGGACGGCCCCGAAGAGCTGCTGGCCGACTGGCGGCAACTGTCGGCGATCCCGCCCGGGACCCGCCTCCGCCTCCTGGTCGGGAACGATTCGGTCGAAGGGGTCCTGATCGACATCGAACCGGACGGAGCGTTGCGGCTCGATGTTGGCGCGGGATCGACCCGCCGGGTGGGGTTCGGCGAAATCGAAGAGTCAGGGGAGCGCACCGGGGAGGACCATGAGCGATCGTGACGAGACGCGGGCCGGCCCTCGACCCATGCTGATGGTCATGGACGTGGGCAACACCAGCACGGTTCTGGGCGTGTTCGACGAACGCACACTGGTCGCCCACTGGAGATTGACGACGGTCCGCGACCGGACGGTGGACGAGTACGGAATCCTGGCCAGGAACCTGCTCTCCATCGCGAAGATCGACGTCTCCCGAATCCACGATCTGATGATCGCCTCCGTCGTGCCACCACTCAACAGCGTTCTCGAGCAGATGGCCCAGGCGTACTTCGACGTTCGGCCGGTATTCGTGGAACCCGGAATTAAAACCGGAATGCCGATCCTGTACGACAACCCCCAGGAGGTCGGAGCGGATCGGATCGTCAACGGTGTCGCCGCCTACGAACGGTGCGGCAGCGCTGTCATCGTGGTCGATTTCGGCACCGCGACCACCTTCGACGCCATCTCTTCGCGCGGGGAATACCTTGGCGGCTCGATCGCTCCAGGCCTCGCGATCTCGGCCGAGGCGCTCTTCCAGCGCGCCGCCCGCCTGCCACGCGTCGACATCCGGCGGCCGCCCAACGTGGTGGGGCGCAACACGATCCAAAGCCTCCAGTCGGGGCTGGTCTATGGATATCTCGGCCTCGTCGGTGGGATTCTCGAGCGGATGAAAACCGAACTGAGCGCTCAGGGGCCGATCCGGACGATCGGCACCGGCGGGTTGGCCGCTCCGATCGAAACGGAACTGCGACCTCTTCTCGACGAGATCGTCCCCGACCTCACGCTCGAGGGACTTCGCATCCTCCACACACGCAACCCATGACCCCTGCCGACGACCGGGAAAAGTACTTCCGGGCGATCGAGGATGAATTCTCGCGACGACGATCCGCTCCGATGCTTCTGTCACCGCGGGACTGGTCACTGATCGGGACCTGGCACCAGGCGGGGATTCCGATCTGGATCGTCCTGCAGGGAATCGACAACGTCTTCGACGCCTTCGAACGCCGCGCCCCGGAGCCACGGCGCATCAACTCCCTCTCCTACTGCCGCCAGGAGATCGAAACCCTGTTCGAGATCTACCGCACGGTCCGCGCCGCCGAGGCGGGGGCCCCGGGCCCCCGGGAACCCCCGGAGCGTATCGTCGCTCGACACATGGGCCGGCTGTCACGCCGGCTGCGTGAGACCACGTCGATCGCCTCCGAGGCGGGTCATGATGCACTGGTCGCCTCGCTTGCGACCGCATCGGCAGAGCTCAAGCGCCTGCGCCGGGAGGCGCGTGCGGGGGACGTGGCTCTGCACGGGTTGGAAGACCGATTGCGCCGTATCGACGAGGCGATGCTCGCCGGCGCGCGCGCATCCCTGACCGACGAGGAGGCGCGACGGCTGCACGACGATACGGACGACCGGCTGGCGGGAGGTAAAGGACGAATGACCCCCGAGGGATATGCCTCGACGCGCTCCGCCGCCGAAGGGACGCTGCTCCGACGGCTCCGCGCTCTCCCGAGGCTGACTCTTTTCGACTGATCGGCGCCCCCCCTCCTCGATCGCCGGATCTCCTTGATCCTCCAGCTCAGCGCGCGTTAGGATGACGATCCCGCCTGGGAGCCGCGCGACCGGACGGATTCGTGCGCCCAGCCTGCTCCGAAGTCTCTCGCTCAGGAATGCGCGCCCTCGGCATCGCGCTCGGCCTGGCGGCCGGTCTCACGCTGGCGCGAGACCGGGCCGCCGTGATGATCTTTGCTCTACTGCCGGTCGTTCCGCTCGCCTCGCTTCTCATCCTGCGTCGCAGACCGCCGGGAGAGAACCGGATGCCGCGGCGATCCAGCTGGATCCCGTCGGGGATGGTGCTGATCGCGCTGGCCTGCCTGGTCGGTGCCGGCATATCGTTTATCCACGCACGCATCGACCCGATTCCCGATCTTCTCGCCGACTGGAACGCGCACGGCTTCGAGCCGAATCGCACCCCGGTCACGCTTCGGGGCCGGCTGCTCGATCTCGAAACCCTGCCGGGCGATCGGGCGGCATTGTGGCTGCAATTCGTCGATTATCGGATTCCCGGCCACCCCGGATATCGTGGCTCCTCCGGTCGTCGGGTGACGGTGCGGCTGACGGCGCCGCTGCCATCCACCGAGGAGGGGGCGCCCTGGCGACCGGGCGAACTGCTCGAGATCACCGCGCGACTCGGGCCCCCGAGAAGCTTCAGGAACCCGGGCGCCTTTGACTACGAATCCTACCTCCTGGCGCGCGGCGTCCACCTCACCGGAACGATCAAGAGCTCCCGGCTCGTGCGCCGGATCGAGGGAACCGAAGCGGGGCGTCGGTTCATCGCACCAGCGATTCGGGCACGGCTCGTCGCCAGCCTGCGGCGCGCCGCCGGACCAGACAACGAGACGACCGCCGCCTTTCTCTCGGCGCTCCTCGTGGGGGAGCGCTCGGCGCTGCCTGAACGGCTCGAGGCGACGCTCAGGCGCGCCGGCGTCTACCACATCATCGCCCTGTCGGGCCTGAACGTGGGGCTGATCGCCCTTCTGGCCGCAGCACTCGTCAGGCTCCTGCCGCTTCGCATCGGCACCCGCCGGAGCCTCACCGCTCTCGCGGTCCTGGCGTATGGAGCGCTCGTGCGGTCGAGCGGATCGATCCAGCGCGCAACCCTCATGGGATTCCTGCTCCTGAGCGGCGGAATTGTGGGACGACGCATCTCGGCGCTGGGGACGATCGCGGTGTCCGCCATCCTGCTTCTCACACGGCGTCCCGTCCTGATTGAAGATGCCGGATTCCAGCTGACCTTCGGCGCGACCCTGGGCATCGTCCTTCTCGCCCCGCAGCAATCCGGGCGGGGCCGCCGAGGCCGGGCCCGCCTCGCGCTTCAGCCACTCGGAATCTCCGCCGCCGCCCTGGCCGGGACATCCCTGATCACGGCGTTCCATTTCCACACCATCACGCCGGCCGCGCTGCTGAGCAATCTGGTGGCCGTGCCAATCGCCTCTCTGCTGCTTTACATCGCCATCCTGATCGTCACGCTTGAGCCGCTGGCTCCGGGTATCGCCAGCCTGGCCGCGTCGGCCGCCGGACATCTCCTCGCGCTCCTCGAATCGGTCTGCCGGACGGTCGCCGCACCGGCATTTTCGTCCTTCCACGTCCTGCCTCCCTCATCGACGCTCGTGATCTGGGGCGGCACCGCCCTGATCGCAGCCGGGGTGTACCGTGGGCGTCCCGCCCGGATCGCAGCCACCGCCCTGGCTCTCGCGTTCCTGGCAGCCGCAACGAGCGGCCGTCTGGAGCGGCAGCATGAAGGAAATCTCGAATTGATCGTTCTCGATGTGTCACAGGGAGACGCTCTTCTCATCCGTTTTCCCACCGGGATCACGATGCTGATCGACGCGGGCGGGTTTGCCGGCAGCCGGTTCGATGTCGGCGAGCGGGTCGTGGCTCCCGCGCTGCGGGCGCTCGGACACCTGCGCCTCGACATCCTGGCAATCACGCACGCTCACCAGGATCATCTCGGCGGCGCCGCGGCGATCCTCGATCAGTTTTCACCCACGGCCCTCTGGCTCGGTGGCACGCCGAATCAGCACGCGGCGCTGGAGAATCTTGTGAGGCTGGCGGAGGCACGCAACATCGCCGTCGTGCGTCCGCCGGCCGGTGTCCGGATCCGCACCGGGGGAACCCTGCTGGAGGTGCTGCATCCGGGCCGACGCCCGGCTTCTCGATCCCCCAACAATAACTCGCTCGTCCTGCGCATCCTCCACGGCCGGCGTGCTCTCCTCCTGACCGGTGATCTGGAAGAGGAGGGGGAGCGAGGGATCGTCAAGACGGCGTGCGTATCGGCGCAGGCGGATCTACTGAAGGTCGGCCACCACGGAAGCCGCACCTCCACGACGAGATCGTTTCTCGACTGCATCGATCCGCGGCGGGCGGTGATTTCGGTCGGGGCGACCAACCCCTGGGATCATCCCGAGCGCGATGTGCTGGAGCGTCTCGCGGGGCGCGGGATCATCATCCACCGCACCGATCGGGACGGCGCCCTGTTATTTTCGACCGACGGAGAGGCTCCCTGGAGCGCGCGGCGCCTCGTGGAGGGACCGTGATCAACCGGATCCTCCGGCAACGATGGATGGGGAGCTGGGGATGAAGCACAGAATGAAGATCAGGAGCGCGAGCCAGGCAACCAGTATGCGTCCCCGGCCCAGCCCCACACCCTCCTCCAGCAGAGGTGGATGAGACCTCCCGATGAAGGCGAAGATGACTCCGAAGAGGATCAGGTGAACGCCACCCATCAGGACGCCGATCAGGATGAGAACCAGCGGACCGATGCGGGAAACGATGCGATGCGCTCGGCGCGATAGCGCGTAGACCATGTGTCCGCCGTCAAGCTGGCCGAGCGGGAGCAGATTCAGAAAGGTGGCGAACAGACCGAGCCAGGCCGCCGCGATGGTCGGATGGAGCCGAATCCCGACCGCCTCTCCCATGTCGAAGAAGAGCGGAAACAGGATCGTCAGCAGGGGGCAGGGTGGAAGAAGCATCTCTCCTTCCTGTGGAAGGCTCCGGACGACGGTGGACTGTGTCAGCCCATAAATCAGGATCGGGATGGCGACGACAAAGCCGGCAATCGGCCCTGCCACGCCAATATCGAACAGCGCCTTCCGGTTCGGGATCAGTGAGCGGATCCTGATAACGGCTCCGAAGGTCCCGAATGGATTGAGACCGGGCAGGAAGAACGGCCAGGTGGCATCGACACGATAGAGTCGGCAGGCGACGAAATGCCCCATCTCGTGGGACCCGAGTATGGCGAGGATCGAAAGCGAGTATGTCAGACCAACCATCAAGCGGGCAGGGGAGACCGCCACTTCCAGGAGAGCACGCCAGCTCCATTCCTCATGTGACAGAAAGGCGCCGGCGATCAGAGTCGAATGCAGCGTCGCCAGAAGAAACAGGACGTTGACTGCGGGGTGGGTTCGCTTCAGCCGGGCGCGCGGTGGGGGAGGAGGGGAAGGAGCGTTCGCGCGCTCAAGCGCCGATCGCTCCGCGAGGCTCGTCCAATCTGATGACGGGATCCGGTCCATGCACCGGCATTCTAGCGCCTGACGGGCATTGAGGCTCGGCGGGGATGCGGCTGCGCCGAACCCTATCTGAGATTTCGGAGATTCTTGCCCGGCTTGAACCGGATCGTCTTGCCCGGCGGGATTCGGACCTCGGTGCCAGTCCGAGGGTTACGGCCGATCCCTTTCTTCCGCGGCTTCACCTGAAAGACCCCGAAACCCCTCAGTTCGATCCGTTCACCACGACGCATCGATTCTTTCATCGCGTCCAGGATCGCCTCGACGGCCACGACCGCTTTGACGCGTGTCACATCAGCGGTCTTGGCGACATTATTGATGATGTCGGTCTTGATCATTCGATCCTCCGGCGCAATCCGGTTGTCGGCCGTAAGTTACTGAAAGTATAGGCAGCTACAGTTTCTCTGTCAAGAAGGTTCCGATGGGGGCCTATGATATATTCCATTCTCTTTAAAGGACTTCTCCACCCGAATCGAGGAACTCTGCCATGCCCCTCCCGGTGGTCGCCATCGTCGGTGCGCCAAACGCAGGTAAGTCCACTCTTTTCAACAGGTTGATTGGCAAGCGCAAGGCGATCGTGGACGAGATGCCTGGTGTCACTCGCGACCGGATCACGGGTGAGGCCGAGTTCGACGGCCGTCGTCTGATTCTGGTCGATACCGGGGGGGTGGTCCCGGGTGAGACCGATAATCTGACCCGAAGGGTGCGGGATGAGGCGCTGAAGGCGGTCGCCGGGGCGGACTTGATCCTGTTCGTCATCGACGCCCGGGCGGGCCTGACCGCCATCGATCTGGAGGTCGCCGGGCTGCTCCGCTCGTCCGGACGGAGGATCCTGCCGGTGGCCAACAAAATCGACGCGGCCTCGGTGGAGGGCCTCGAACTCGATCTCTATCGTCTCGGCCTCGGCGAAGTCATCCCGCTCTCCGCGGAGCAGGCGCGTGGCCTCGATCTGCTCGTCGATCGCGTCAACGAGCTGCTCCCGAAGAGCGAGGTCGTGGAGGATGCGACCGCGATCCCCCTGGCGCTGATCGGCCGGCCCAACGTCGGGAAATCCTCGTTGTTCAACCACATGGTGAGCGAAGAACGCTCTCTCGTTGACCCTCAGCCCGGCACCACGCGCGATCCGGTCGACGCGATCTTCACGGTGCGGGAGACCCGCTACCGCATCATCGATACCGCTGGCATCCGTCGTCGAGCACGGACCGGAGGCACTGTCGAGTGGGTGAGCGTCGTCAAGGCCAGGCAGGCGCTGGACGAGGCCGAGATCGCGATCCTTCTCACCGATGTCTCCGAGGAGATCAGCCACCAGGATCTGGCGCTTCTCGGTCTGGTGGGGGAGCGCCGCACTCCCGCCATCCTTGCGCTCAACAAAATTGATTTATTGCCCGATCGAGGTCCGGCGCTGCGCGACAGGATCGAAGCGATGCGTGAAGCCATGCGTTTCGCATCCCATGTTCCGGTCGTGCCGATCTCGGCACTCACGGGGGACGGAGTCTCATCGCTTCTCGAGAGACTGGAGGATCTGAGAGATCAAATTCACCGGCAGTTCAGCACGGCGCAACTCAATCGCGCGCTGAACTCCATCGTCAATGAAAAACACCCACCCTCCGATCGGGGGCGGCCCGTGCGCCTCTTCTACATGACGCAGGCCGGCACGGCGCCGCCGCGCTTTTTCCTGTTCAGTAACGGAGGCCGCGTCGGCGTCGCTTACCGACGATTTCTCGTCTCGCGACTGCGCGACCACCTCGACCTGGGCCTCTCTCCACTCGCGCTGCGAATCCGACCGCGCCCTTCATCGCGTTGACTCGCTCCGGAGCGGATGCTATATTGCCGCGCCGGCGGAGACCGAATGGTCCTCTTTAATTATTCCACCCGTGAACTGACCGCGAAAGTCGTCTACTACGGGCCCGGTCTCTGCGGGAAGACGACGAACCTTCAGTACATCTACGAATCCCTCCCCGACAACGTCAAGAAGGGCAAGATGCTCTCCCTGGCGACCAAGACGGATCGCACGCTCTTCTTTGATTTCCTGCCGATCGAACTCGGCTCGATCCGCGGCATGAAGACGCGCGTGCAGCTTTACACCGTACCCGGCCAGGTGTTTTACAACTCGACGAGAAAGCTCGTGCTCAAAGGGGCGGATGGCGTCGTGTTCGTGGCCGACTCGCAGTCGAAGATGCTCGAGGCTAACAGCGAGAGCTACAAGAACTTCGACGACAATCTGCGGGAGATGGGGATCCGCATCGATGAGATCCCGCTCGTCATGCAGTTCAACAAGCGCGATCTCCCGAACCTCGCCTCGGTCGAGGAGATGAACTCCCTGATCAACCGGAACAACGCGCCGTTCTATGAAGCGGTCGCGACGACCGGAATCGGGGTGGAAGACACCCTTAAGGCGATCACCAAGCTGGTGCTTAACAACCTGGCGACGAAATACAAGCTGGACGGAACCGGATCGGTGACCCCCGAGCCCGTGGCCCGGCCGCGGCCGCCCCGCGCCGCCGCTCCATCGCCGGCCGCGTCTCCCACCCCACGATCGTCGCCGGCCGCAGCAACCCAGCAGGAAGACCTGGCTCTCGATGCCCTGGAGATCGATCTCGACGCCGCGCCGACACCCGTTCCCGCGCCGCCGAGTACTCCCCAGGGGTCTTCTCAGCCCGTCGCCCGCGCGGCGGCGCCCTCTCCCGCGATCGCGCCCACTCCCACGGCGGCGGCCGGGGGTGCCCAGCTACCTGGTGAGGAGCTGCTCGATCTCGAAGCGGAGATCGATCTGCAGGGACTGGACGTGGCACCGGATGGAAGCATTGATCTTGGCGAGGATCTGCTGCAGGAGCTCGAGGAGGAAGCCGGGCCCCCCGCGGCGCCGGCTTCCGCTGTCCAGCCGGCGCTCCACGTCGTTTCCCCGATCGAGGTCGAGGAGACAGAGGAGCCCATCGACCTCGAGGAGCCGATCGATCTCGGGGCGGGCTCCTGGGCCCCCTCCGTCTCCGGTGACTCCTCAGACGCGATACAGGTTCTTGACATCGGCCCGATTCAACCCGGGCAGGAGCGCGTCCTGGAGGTTCCGGTCTCGGCGACCGTCAACGGCAGGGTGGTCAGGCTCAACCTGCGGGTGACCGTTCGCCTGGATCGCTGACGACTTCCTCCCCATGCCGAACGGCGCCCCGCCGACCCCACCCGAGGCACCCCGGAGGCTCGAAACCGGCCGGGCGCTCCGCACCGCCCCGGAACAGCGCGAGATGGCGTTGATCGTGGGCGCCTCGTTTTTCCTCAATCTGTTCGCCGGGTCGGTTCTGCAGTACCTGCATTTCCGCTGGGGTCTTCTGGCGAGCCAGATCCTGTTCATCGCCGGGCCCGCGCTGCTGGCGGTGCGCTGGTTTTATCTGGAGCGGGCCTCAGTAATCCCGTTCGCCCCCGTGCGTACCCGCTGGTTGATTGCCACCTTCGCGGGAGCGATCGGTCTCAACCATCTCCTGACCGTCGCCATGATCTGGCAGGAGCGCATCTTTCCGCAGCCGCGCATGCTGCGCTCGATTCTCGAAAACTTCCTCGATTATCGGGATGCTCTCGATCTCGGTCTGTTGCTGATCCTCGCCGCTGGAATCGTTCCCGTGTGCGAGGAAGTCCTGTTCCGCGGCTTTCTGCAAAGCGGTCTCATCCGGCTCATGGAGAGCGCCCCGAAGGGGATCGTCGCCAGCGCCTTTCTGTTCGCGGGATTTCATCTCGATCCCTGGCGCTTCGTCGCCACCCTGGTCCTGGGGCTCTGGCTCGGGTTTCTGGCCCACCGAAGCCGGAGTCTGCTGCCACCGATCATCGCCCATGCCGCTAACAACCTTCTGGCGATCACTCTCACCGAGCCCGGGTCCGGTCTGCCGCGCCTCGAGTCCTCGAGCATCACCGTCCTCGCCGCCGGGGCGCTCGTGCTGATCGCCTTTCTCGTCGTCCGAAAGCGGGCCGCAGGAGGCAGGATGAGCAGCATGCTATAATCCGGCGTCCCTGAGACACACCTGACGAGGTCGAGGCGTCATGACACGCGTTCGCAGACAGCACGCCATCGCAGCCGCGCTCCTGATCTTTGTCCTGTGCGGAGTGGCGTTCGCCGAGACGGCCCCCCGGTTCAGCGCCTATCCTTCCTACAGCGCCAAATTCGATCTTGAGTCGCAGAAGTTCTCGCTTATCACCAGTCTCGTGCTCTACAACATCAGCGGACACACATACAGCGATGTGAACTTCAAGCAGGTATACCCCGACGGCGTCAGCGTCAAAGAAACCTACCAGCGCGACGTCGGCACGGAGGAGACGGGGGAGCAGTCCTCCGATCGAGCCGTGGAGGGGAACATCTTCCACGCCAGCCTGCCGAGCTACAGGAACGGCCAGTACGTCGTCATCTTCAACGAGCTGGAGCTGGCGCGGCGTCTGGACGAGATCACCTTCCCGGGGACCGAGGTCAGTTTCATCGACGAGGACGGAGAGCGGGTCACGGAGACGCTGGCCGAGAACACCTACGACCTGTTCATTTACTCCAACGTTGTCGGGGGGTTGCGCCGCTTCCTGCAGAAGTACAACAAGATTACATTCGACTTCAAGAAAGCGGTCCCCCAGCGGACCGAGTGGGAGTTCGCGCCGATAGCCGCCAGCGCCCACGGAAGATTCCCGACCGGCATCGTCGGAACCTATCCGGGTGAGGATCAGTACAGTGGTCATTTCCGCATCCGTACCGGCCCGCCTGGCGACAATCTTCAGATCCTCGTCCTCTACAGAGAACTCGACGAGGCGGAGAAGATCGCGGACCGTGACGCCTTTCTGAAAGTTATCGGGGACTACCTGAAATGGTGCGGGGAATTCTCGATCATGGATGAAGGGCTCCTGGTCGAAAAGTTGCCCAAGTGGAAGAAATACAAGGAGGTCTGGTCTCTGGAGGGACGCTGGGTCGATACCATTCGCAACCGGCTCGGTGAGGGTGTCCTGCGGGCGCGAACCTTCTTCGGAAAGCGCGAGGACGTCGAGTACTACGTCCTGGCGCTCGGCCATGGCCGTGGCCTGGGGGAGGAGGGGAGCAAAACGCCGAACCCCGAAAAGGAAGCGGCTCTCAGCGCCGATCTCGACCGCCTGCTGGAGACATTCAAGTCGAAGATCGTCCCGTTGTCACACGAACGCCGCCGTTGACAACCCCCGGCGCCGTTCTATAATTCGGCTCCTGTTCATCTCGTCACTTCACCCCTCTTGAGGAGTTCATAGCCACCATGAAGAAGCCGGCGGACGTATTGAAACTGGCCAAGGAGAAGGATGTCAGGATCGTCGATCTGAGGTTCATGGATCTCC
>JAZGDH010000245.1:0-4073 GCA_036477555.1 Acidobacteriota bacterium | reverse complement strand
CGGCGGTGAACAACGGATTCGGCACCCCCGCGAAGCCCGGGCTGAGGCTGCGCTTGAAGACGACGACCGTGCGCGCCTTGTCGACGTCGAGGATCGGCATACCGGCGAGCGGGCTATTGGGGTCGGTGCGGGCGAGCGGGTTGACGACATCGTTCGCCCCGATCACGAGGACGACGTCAGTCTGTTCGAAAGACGGGTTGATCTCGTCCATCTCTTTCAGCTTGTCGTACGAGATGTCGGCCTCGGCGAGCAGAACGTTCATGTGGCCCGGCATCCGTCCGGCGACCGGGTGGATCCCGAATTCGACCGTGACGTCGCGCGACTCGAGGAGCCGGGTCAGGTCGCGCACCGCGTGCTGCGCCTGCGCCACCGCCATTCCGTACCCGGGGACGATGACGACGCGACGCGCACCATCCATCAGCATGGCGATCTCATCGGCCGACGTCGACTTCACCTTGCCGGCATAGAAATCATCCGCCTCGAACTTCCCGCCAACGACCGCTCCGACCCCTCCGAATAAAACGTTCCCCAGCGATCGGTTCATCGCCTTGCACATGATCTTGCTGAGAATGACGCCGGAGGCACCGACCAGCGAACCGGAGATGATCAGCGCGTTGTTGTTCAGCACGAAGCCGGTCGCGCACGCCGCCAGCCCCGAGTAGGAATTGAGCAGCGTGATGATGACCGGCATGTCGGCGCCACCGATCGGCAAGACGCTCAGGATGCCCAGCAGCGACGCCGCGACGACGATCCCTCCGTAAAGCGTAAGATCTCCCGGAGACATGACGAGCATGACACCAAAACCCAGGGAAGCGAGCAGCAGGACGGCGTTCAGAACCTTCTGACCGGCGAACAGAAACGGCCTTCCCGACAGGATCCCCTGCAGCCTGCCGAACGCCACGAGGCTTCCCCAGAAGGTCACGGTCCCGATCAATCCCGAGACGACGGTGGCGATGCTGATCGGAACGTCCGGCGGGATCCCCCTGTCGATCGCCTCGACCAGGGCGGCCCCCGCCACGAGGGTCGAGGCGGCACCTCCGAAGCCGTTCAGAAGAGCGACCATCTGCGGCACGCCGGTCATCTGAACTTTAGACGCCATCAAGGCACCGATCGCCGATCCGAGCACAATCCCGCCCAGGATCCACTCGAAGGCGATGATCTGCCGGTCCGCCAGGGTGACGACGACGGCGATCAGCATGCCCAGGGCGCCCATCAGGTTGGCGCGCACGGCCGTGCGCGGGCTCGACAGCCCCTTCAAACCAAAGATGAACAGCGTCGCCGCGACGACGTAAGCCAGGTTAATGAGTGCCGTGTTCACGATTCCGTCTGCTCCCGGGTCACTTCTTTTTGAACATGCTGAGCATGCGGTGGGTGACGAGGAACCCTCCCACGACATTGATGGTGGCCACGACGATGGCGGTGAAGCCGAGAATCGTCGAGAGGAGCGTCTGCTGGGCCCCCGCCGACAGGAGGGCGCCGACGATCGTGATGCCGGAGATCGCATTCGAACCGGACATCAGTGGCGTGTGCAGCGTCGGCGGAACCTTGGTGATCACCTCGAAGCCGACGAACATCGCCAGAACGAAGATCGTCAGCGACAGCACGAGCATTTCCATCACGCCTCCTTCGCCGTCGCGCTCACGGCGGGCACGAGGCCGAGCACCTCGCGAATCCTCGGATGAACGACCTCGCCCGATCGGGTGATGAGCGTCTCGCGCAGGATCGGGTCATCGCCCTCGAGAGCAAGGCGGCCCTCCTTCGTCAAATGCGCCAGGAAGGTCACGATGTTCTTGGAATACATCTGACTGGCGTGATAGGGGACGCTGGCCGGCAGATTGGTCGGGCCGAGGATGAGCACTCCCCCTTCATTCGTCTCCGCGTCCGGACGGGTCAGTTCACAGGTACCGCCACGCTCGGCCGCGAGGTCGATGATCACCGAGCCGGAGCGCATGCCCCGCACCATCTCAGCGGTGACCAGCACCGGCGACTTGCGGCCGGGGATCAGCGCCGTCGTGATCACGATGTCGCTATCCGCGATCACCTTCCCCATCATCTCCCGCTGACGCTTGTAGAACGCCTCGTCCTGGGCCTTGGCGTACCCCCCCTTGTCCTCGGCGTCCGAAGACTCGAGCGGGAGTTCGACAAACTTCGCACCGAGGCTCTGAACCTGTTCCTTGACGGCGGGCCGCACGTCGAACGCCTCGACCACTGCACCCAGCCTGCGCGCCGTGGCGATCGCCTGCAGGCCGGCGACGCCGGCGCCGATGACGAACACCCTGGCCGGCGCCAGGGTCCCTGCGGCCGTCATCATCATCGGGAACATGCGCGGCAGTCGCTCGGCGGCCAGCAGGACCGCCTTGTAACCGGAAATGGTCGCCATCGACGACAGGACGTCCATGCTCTGCGCCCGGGTGATGCGCGGCATCAGTTCGAGGGCCAGAGCGGTGCTGCCGGTAGCGGCCATCTCCTTCACCGCCTGCGGCTCCGAGAGCGGATCGAACATCGCCAGGACGATTTGATCCGGGCGATGCCGGGCGAGGTCTTCCTTGCCCGATTCCCGGTTGGCGCCGAAGCCGCGCACCTGCAGGAGGATCTCCGCCTCGCGGAACAATTCGTCGCGGCCGGGGAGCAGGCGCGCCCCCTTCTCCCGATATTCCTCATCGGGAAAGCCGGCTGACGTCCCTGCACCGGCCTGGAATATGACCTGATGCCCGACCTTGGCCAGCTGCTTGAGATGGGCCGGCACGATCGCCACACGCCGCTCGTCCGGGTACGATTCTTTGGGGATTCCGACGATCATATTTATTTGCTAGTAGAGCGTTCCGCCTGCCCTCGACGAGGTTGGACCCTACACAAAGGTGGGCATTCTACAGGATCCCCCGGGGCTGGATGCAAGCCTTTCGTTGGATCGGTCCCGCCACGGTGAATCGGGCTGACCGGGGTCAACCGGACTGACCAGGCTTCAATCCCCGCGCCGCTTCCCGAATCAGGCGGAGTGTCGCCTTGACATCCTCGACGCCACTTCGGTAGTTGAACACCCCCAGCCTGAAGAAAACACCCTGATTGAGGGCGATGACGGGAAACCACGCCTGTCCGGATCGCTCAATCTTCTGTTGGATCGCAGTCTGCACGCGGTCCAGGCGGGTCCTCGCCGACCGTCGCAGCCGGGGTCCGCCCGGCCGCCGGCGCGCCCATGACGGAAGGTATCGGAAACAGACACTGGCCAGCTCAACCGGGGCCGGGTGAAGCTCGAAGCAATCGAGACGACGCACCTGTCGTTCGATCTCGAGGGCGGTCGCCATGGTCCGATCGACGAGATCCCCGAGTCCACGTCGACCCAGAGCCTGGAGGGTGAACCACAGCTTCAGCCCCCGGAAGGGCCGGGAGCCCTCGAGTGAATAGTGATAGAAATCGAGACGCGCCGGCTCGCGCTCCAGCTCCTTTTTCAGATAGCCGGGCTCGATCCGAAACGCCGCGTTCAAGACCGCTCCGTCGCGCACGAACAGCCCCCCGAGGCTGAACGGCTGAAACAGCCACTTGTGCGGATCGATCGTCACGCTGTCGCCGAGTTCCAGCCCCCGCAGACGATCACGATAACGATTGGAGAATATCAGCGCGCCTCCGTAGGCCGCGTCGATGTGGCAGTAGATACGCTCGCGGCGGGCGATCCGAGCGACAGCAGCCAGCGGATCGATGGCCCCCGTATTCGTCGTGCCGGCGGTCGCCACGACCGCCATCGGCAGCAGGCCGCGACGACGATCCCTCCGGATCGCCTCGACCAGGGCGGGCGGTCGCATCCTCATCGCGTCGTCCGAGGCGATCTTCACGAGTGCCCGCTCGCCGAGCCCCAGGACATCGAGGGAACGCACCACGGAGAAGTGGGCCTGATCGGAGGCGTAGACCCTGAGGCGCCCCGCGCGGGCCGGGGTGATTCCCCGGCGTCGTGCCCCCGCCCCGACCGCCCTGTCCCGGGCGATCTTCAAGGCGATCGTATTGGCGATCCCGCCCCCGGCCGTAAACACGCCGAACGCCCGCCGGCCAAATCCGATCAGGTCGTTGATCCAGCGAATCAG
>JAZGDH010000244.1:0-2203 GCA_036477555.1 Acidobacteriota bacterium | reverse complement strand
GATAGGAGATGAAGATGGCGAGGACGAACGGGACCATGACGGCGCGCGTATAGATGAGGGCGACGGCGATCGCCACGGCGGCCAGAACGATCAGCGATGCGGTGTTCAGCCAGCTCTGCTCTTCACGTAGCGTCGGCATCCGGTTCCCTCGCAACTCACGGCCCACGAACGTCCTATCATAGCGTGTCCGGCACGACACTCACCGTGTCACATCGCCCACGCCCCATTCGACACACTTCCGCCGTAACGCTCTGAATCCGGGTCGCGGCCGCTGGTACGAATCCTGCCTTTGCCGATCATGCAAAGGAGGTTCCTGCTATGAACCGACCCGGATTCAGAACGATCCAAAGAACCGCACCCGTCGTGGCCGCGCTCGCGCAGATACTCGCGATGACGGCTCTTCTGCAGCCACACGCCATGGCCGCGCCGGCAGGAACCGTCCCCCCATACGACGTCGGGGCGGGTGAGCTGCTGTGGAAGACTCCTTCCGGCTTCGTGCCGCTGCCGATCATGGACGTCCGGGTCTCCCTGAGAGTGACCGGCATCATGGTCCGTGGTGTCGTCACCCAGACCTTCACCAACCCGGCATCGGAGGTGATCGAAGCGGTCTACGTATTCCCCCTGCCGGAGAAGGCCGCCGTCGACGCACTCGAGATGCGAATCGGGGAGCGGCGTATCGTCGCGGCGCTCCAGGAAAAAGAGCAGGCGAAGGCCACCTACGCGAAGGCGCGCAGCGAGGGGAAGAAGGCGGCGCTGCTCGATCAGGAGCGGCCGAACCTGTTTCAGAGCGCAGTCGCGAACATCCTGCCTGGCGAATCGATCGACGTCAGGCTCGAGTATGTGGAGGAGCTCGATTATGAAAACGGGGTCCTGGGACTGCACTTTCCGCTGACCTTCACGCCGCGCTACTCCCCCGTCGATCTCGAGCGGGCCGCGACACCGGCCGGCGACGCGCCGTTGGTGCCGGCCAGGGCGCCCGGGCGGCCGAGAGCGACGGTCGAAGTGCTGATCGAGGGCGGCCTCCAGCTGGAGTCGATTCGGTCGGCCTCGCACCCGATCCGAATCGACCAGGCGGGCGGGCGGCACCGGATCACTCTCGAGGGCGGAACGGTGGTCGCCGATCGCGACTTCGTCCTGCGCTGGACGGTGGTGCGGGACGACATTCCAGGCGGCGCCGTCTTCATCGAGGATCGACCCGAGGGACGCTACGCCCTCGCGATGGTGATCCCCCCGGACGACGGCGCGCAACCGGGGTACGGCCTGCCGACACAGACGATGTTCATCCTCGATATCTCCGGCTCGATGGCCGGGACGTCGATCCGCCAGGCGAAGGGTGCGCTCCTCACGGCGCTCGACAGCCTGCGCTCCGGCGACACCTTCAACATCATCGCGTTCAATGACGGCAGCACCGCTTTGGGCGATCATCTCGTCCCGGCCCGCTACACGGAGATCGAGCAGGCGCGTCGGTTCATCGGGGGGCTGGAGGCGGGGGGAGGGACCCGGATCCTTCCCGCGCTCCTGCGAGGGATCGCTGCGATGGCCGGGGCCGACCCGTGGCCGGTGCAGCGCATCGTGCTGATCACCGACGGCGCGGTGGAGAACGAGAAGAAAGTCTTCTCGGAGGTAGCCGGCCGGCTCGGACGGTCGCGCATCCATCTGCTCGGGATCGGCTCGGCTCCCAACAGATTCTTCATGCGTCGCCTCGCCCGGTTCGGCCGGGGAACGTTCGAGATCATCGCGAGTCTCGGCGAGGTCGAGGAACGCATGGCGGCGTTCCTTGGGCGGATCGATCGACCGGTCATGACCGATCTCGATCTGACCTGGGAAGGGGCGATTCCCGTATCGATCCATCCCGAGACGCTCCCCGACCTGCACGCAGGCGAGCCGCTGTTTGTCTCACTGCGGTTCGACCCCGGCGCGGCCGAGACGCGGGCGATTCTGAGGGGACGACTGGCGGACGGAGAGGTCCGGGTCGAACTGCCGATCGTGAATGGTTCGGAGCCGGGCTCGGGGGTCGGGACGCGATGGGCGCGCGCCCGGGTCGAGACCTACATGGCCGCGCTCTACCGGGGGGCCGAGCTCGAAACGATCAGGGAGAACGTGATCAACGTCGCCGCTCCCTTCAACCTCGTCACTCGCTTCACCAGCCTGGTCGCGGTCGAGCAGCAGCCCACGGCCGATGGGAACTGGTCGTCGCTTCCAG